>JAUZPN010000001.1 GCA_030705885.1 Bacillota bacterium
GGTGTTGGTGTTGGTGTTGGTGTCGGCGTAACTCCACTTGTAAATTTGAACCAGTTAACATTAAATAAGTATCCGCTTCCTCCAGTAAATTTGAGATACAAGTCATGAACTCCGCTTACTCCGCTAACACTACATGTTGCATTATCCCATGTCTGCCAACCTCCGGTTGCTGTAACAGGACAAGTTCCTACCAATTTACCATCAATACTATCAAGCCTTATTTCAATATTACTTCCACTAGTGGTACTAGCTACTCTAGCCTGAAAGTTTGCTGAACCACTGCCAAAATCTATATTTTTGTAAACAGTATAATCACCATTCTCTATAAACCCAATATCCTGTCCGCCTTCGCTACAGCTTTCAGTCTGAATACCTGATTGGCTATTGAAACTTTCTGCTTCAATCTGTGTATAGGCTGATATCGCTGACTGCGGTGTTGGTGTTGGTGTTATTTTCTGTGTTGGTGTTGGTGTCGATGTTGGCGTTGGCGTTGATGTTGGCGTTGGCGTTGGTGTTGGTGTCGATGTCGGAGTTGGTGTCGGTGTTGTGCCACTGACAAATTTGATCCAATTAACGTTAAATAAGTATCCGCTTCCTCCAGTAAATTTGAGATACAAATCATGAACTCCGCTTATCCCGCTAACACTACATGTTGCATTAGTCCAAGTCTGCCAGCCGCCGGTTGCAGCAACAGGACAAGTCCCTGCCAATGTACCATTAATACTATCAAGCCTGATCTCAATATTACCTCCACTAGTGGCACTGGCCACTCTAGCCTGAAAACTTGACAAACCGCTGCCAAAATCTACATTTTTATAAACAGTATAGTCACCATTCTCAATACACCCAATATCCTGTCCACCTTCACTACAGCTTTCAGTCTGAATTCCCGACTGGCTGCTGAAACCTTCTGCTTCAATCTGAGTGGTACCATTTATTGTAGTATCATCTGGGTTGGTGCTCAAATGAAACCAATCCACGTCCACATAACCTGTTCCAGGATTTGAATTGGAATTATAACAAAACAAGGCGAACTTCTGTCCCTGAAATGTACCAACACTTATATCCATAGCCAGATCAAATTGCTGGCCTAGAGTCTGCCAGTTTGTTCCATCAAAACTGTAAGCACAAATTCCCTTATTGGTTTTAAAATCTAAATCTGTTCGTAGGTAAACATCTGTCCCTGTCACTGCCACATGACCAGTGCTTGTCTGACTCACTGTGCCTGAAGAATCCGTAGGAACAATCAGATTCATGCTCAAATATTTGTTCCCGCTGCTGTCGCAGTTAACTGAAATTTGGCCATTGTATTTACCCAACGTACCTAAACCGCAAATGTCTCCAGGCTGCAAATGGCTTACATCCAGCTTCGCCTGCCCTCGACTCCATGGTGCCTGCCCTTTTTGCGTAATCGTGTTTCGGGCAACCCAAAAATTCTTTGCTGACATTGGCATTAACCTCAAATAACCTGGACGAGCAGTCAGTGACCAGTGTGCGTTTTCTGGATTATGGTTCCACTGCCACTGAAGTCCCAAAGTTGAATTAGTAAAATCATCAGATGTTGCTGGCTGCATGACAGGCTGACCCACTATAGGCTTTGGATATGTGTCTGCAATTTGATCACGTGCGGATGGAGTACCAAAAACTGGCCAATCATTTTCCCAGAAAACTGGCCCGATTCGCGGCATACGCCCAGCTGCACCTTTGTCTTGATGAACAAATCCAAACCATTGATCGTTATCATTGATGTCAACTATCGAACCTTGATGTCCACCAGTGGTGGCAGTTAAACAAATATGCCCCGTTTCCCAAGGGCCAAAAATATTTTTTGCTCTTGAACATCTTAACTGAAACGGCCACACTCCTGGATTTGCATTAAACAAATAGTAATAGCTCCCACGCTTAACTAAGTGCGAGCCCTCACCGCCTGAGTTAACTACATTGTCTTTCACTGACACAATTTGTGAAAAGTCTGGACTCAAGGTCATGATTGACTGAGAACCGGAACCACAAACTATATATCCCGTTCCATCAGTATCAATAAATAATCCTGGGTCATAGACCGACCGGTTCAACTGGTAATATTTCCATGGTCCAGCGGGATTGGTAGAGTAATAAATCCTTCCATTAGCTCCCATTGGATTAGTAATAATGTAAAATGTGCCTTTATAATAACGGATGCCTGATGCCCAAAACCCACCACGATATGCTGTCGAGCCGCCATCCATGTTGAATTTGCTTGACCAATCTAACCTATCTGCACAATGCGAGATCAGTTCCCAGTTAACCATATCTTTAGAATGCAGCACATTGACAGCTGGAGCATCCACGAACGTAGTAGACACCATATAAAAATCATTTCCTACACGAATGATGTCCGGATCAGGATAATCAGCATTTATGACTGGGTTAGTAAAAGTGCCGTTGCCGTTGTCTGACTGCCAAGCATTAACTTTTTTTGGACAAGGACTAAACGGGCAAAGCGAGTAAAGGATAATTGCTATGCTTGCTATAATTGCAATTACTCTATTTTTCATATTTAATAATCCCCCTCTTAATAATCTTCTTTTAAAGTATAAAATATTGAAAATAACTCATGTAAAGCAATTTTTATTCATGAAGAATTATCAGACACATAAATCATACTGTTCACTCCTTTCTATTTTATATATCCAAAACCACTTCCTAAGTGAAAGCTTTTTTGCTATTTTTCTTAAAAACCTTTACACTTATTATACCAAAATAATATGTATTATTCTATATTTTACAATAGATTAGAGGTTGCAAAGCAACCTCTAAGTATTCTCAAGAATTAAGAGACTTCTGCGGTTTTCTTAAAGTTCGTGATGCCTCTAAATTCACACATTTCAAACAAGAATTTATTTTGGAATTACAATTGATGTTTGATAATCTTGTTGATATTACTGAACCAATATGCCAATAAATTAATGAAAACCTTGCTTCCATGATTATATTTGATACTTCTGGCATTAAAGCTTTTGTCACTGAAAATAATTCTAAATATACTAACTGTATTATAAAACAACTTACAATTTAATCCAGTAGACTATTCTATAAATATTATAACGTATATAATATTTAAAATATATTGTTAATTTTTAAGGTTTAATTGTTCATTTTTAAGGTTTATGAATTCATTTTATTATGATATTTACTAGTAGTATTGTAATTTTTTTAAAATACTTTTATAAAATGAGATGAATTTTCACAACCAACTATCCCTATAAATTAATTAAAAAATGCTGACAAATCTCCATATTTTTCGTATAGAAATTCATCAGCATTATCTTAATTTTTATAACTTAAATGAGCTTTTTAATGATACAATTCTATTAAATACTAATTTTTCATCAGTAGTATACTTAGAATCTACTGAAAAGAAGCCATTTCTGATAAACTGGAACTTATCATTTGCCTCAGCATGCTCTACAGCTATTGGCTCAACAAATCCTTGTAACACTTCTAATGAATTTGGATTTATTTGCTCTAAGAAATTTTTCCCTTCATTTTCTTCTATATCATCTAAAATTAAAGGCTCAAATAATCTAAACTCAGCTGTTTTTGCAGTAGATGATTCTACCCAGTGAATAGTTGCTTTTACCTTTCTTCCTGTAAAGCCTGAACCCGATTTTGTTTCTGGATCATATGTACCATGTACTTCAATAACTTCACCCTTATCATTTTTTATAACATCTGTACATTTAAGAAAATATCCACCCTTTAATCTTACTTCATTTCCAGGAAATAACCTAAAATATTTTTTTACTGGAACCTCCATAAAATCTTCTTGTTCTATATATAACTCTCTTGAAAATGGTACAAGTCTCTTGCCTTGACTTTCATCATTTGCGTTATTATCTATTTCTAGTAGTTCTGTCTGACCTTCTGGGTAATTTGTGATAACTAATTTAAGTGGTCTCATAACAGCCATTGCTGATGATGCTTTTAATTGCAAATCTTCTCTTATAAAATATTCTAACATTTGAGAATCCACTAATGAATTAGCTTTTGAAACACCTATTGCTGTGCAAAAATTTCTTATAGCTTCTGGTGTATATCCTCTTCTTCTTAAGCCTGAAATAGTAGGCATTCTTGGATCATCCCATCCATCAACCACTTTTTCATCAACCAGTTGTTTTAATTTTCTCTTACTCATAACTGTATTTGTCATGTTTAATCTTGCAAATTCATATTGTCTTGGAATATATTCCATTTCACATTCCTTTACGATCCAATCATATAATGGTCTATGATCCTCAAACTCTAAAGTACAAATTGAGTGAGTTACTCCCTCTATAGCATCTTCTAACGGATGTGCAAAATCATACATTGGATAAATACACCATTTATCTTTTGTATTATGATGTTCTGCATGAGCAATTCTATAAATTATAGGATCTCTCATATTAATATTTGGAGAAGACATATCTATTTTAGCTCTTAATACTTTTTCTCCATCTTTAAATTCACCTTTCCTCATTCTTTCAAATAAATCAAGGTTTTCCTGAACTGTTCTGCTTCTATAAGGACTCTCTTTTCCACCTTCAGTTAATGTACCTCTATATTCTCTCATTTCTTCAGGTGACAAATCACAGACATAAGCTAATCCCTTATTTATTAAAAGAACTGCTTTTTCATACATTGTATCAAAATAGTTTGAAGCAAAAAATATACCATCCCATTTTCCGCCAAGCCATTTTACATCTTCTTTAATTGATTCAACATATTCAGTATCCTCTTTAATAGGATTTGTATCATCAAACCTTAAATTAAATCTTCCTTTAAATTCTTCTGCTAATCCTGAGTTTAAAGCTATTGATTTAGCATGGCCTATATGTAAATATCCATTTGGTTCTGGAGGAAAACGAGTTATAACTTGGTTAGTTTTCCCAGCATTTAAATCTTCAATAATTATGTTTCTTATAAAGTTAGATGAATTAATTTCATTAGTCATATTGTTACCTCTCTTACTAATTATTTGTATATGTTTCTATTATAGAAACTTATTAATAAAATTTCAACTGCCAAAAGCTAAACAATATACTTAAAATAAAAAACCTTTGAATATATTAAACTTATACTCAAAGGTTTTTTGCACTTTTCCTCAGTAAAATTTATTTTGTCTTAACTTTTAATTCTCTGAAAAAACTTATTTTAAAAATGCAAATTTACATTCAATCTTGAATTTCTAAGCACTAGCACTTACCGTAGTCGTAAATATTTTTTCAAGCAGTGTAAGTGCTCCTCTATATCCAACATAAGATTTTGATAAAACTACTTCATAAGACGCTGGAAAACCTATTTCTACTATATAGCCTTTAAGCTCCATGACTAAATCTCTCTCCCATGTGGTACCAAAAATAATAGGTGGTTTGTTCCCAAAATCTGTTTTTCTCAATTTTTCATGAATTATATAACTATCCTCTTCAAATTCAACATCAATAGAAACATCTTCTGCTATATTTTTATATTCATTAATTATAAGATTTCTATATTTTTCTGGAGGATTATCTGTAATAATATGTCTTGCAGGTATTATACCCAGTTGATTTACTAAAAATTTAGTTACTGCTAAATTATAAGCACTATCACCTACAACAGCGAACTTTGCTGGGAGTCCCCAAAAATATTCTGCATAAAAATCTGAAAAGCCTTCTAAATAGTTATAATATTCTTTTCTTTCATCTTCAATAAACTTTTCTGCCTTAGATTTATCTAAACCAGCAAATTCAACTACTTTTCTCAAAAATCCGCTAGTTTCTTTTGCTCCAATAGGAATTGTAGGAACATGTAGATATGGCTGACCATATTTTTCTTTTAAGTGTTCTGCAGTTTTTAATCCAAGCCATGGAGATAAAACTAAATTAAATTGTGCATTTTTAATATTTTTCCATTCTGAAACGCCATTACTTTTATTACCGAACAAAATATTAACCTTTAATCCTATTCCCTCTAAAATTCTCTTTATTTCTGTAAGATCTCCTTTCCAGAAAGTATTATGGTATGGTAGAAGGGACCACACATTTACAAGTCCTTGTTCTTTTGGTCCATCATAATCACCTACATATTGATCAATAATAGCTTTTGTCAAAATTTCATGACCAGTAAAATTATTGCCTTTAAAACCACCTGTTTCTGCGTATACAATAGGAAGACCTTTTTTTTGAAACTCACCTACTACTGCTCCTACATCATCACCAACAATATCTGGAATACATCCTGTCATAACTACAAATAAATCTGCTTTTAGAACTTTAAAAGCAGATTCAATTAATTCCTTTAGCCTTTTTTCTCCACCAAATACAACCTCTTTTTCATTAATGTTAGAGCTTGGCAAAACAGAACCTCCACCATAACCTCCACCTTGAAATCCATTATAAAATGATATGCTTGTAACCTGCTTCTGTGCACATCCTGGTCCGCAATGTGTAATTGGTATTACTTTAGGAATAGCAAATGCACTATGGATTGCTCCAATTGCACATCCATATCTTATTTGTTCAATTGAATTTGACTTTTTAAAAGTATCACATTCTTTAATTATATCATTGGTATATTTTGTATCAAAAATTGCCATTATGCCAGCTCCTCTTTAATATTAATTCTTATTTGCAAGTATATATGGATCCTGTTGTTCAAGCCACCAATCTGTATATGGCAGTTCAACATTTTCTTTTAAATCTGTATGGAATTTTTTACGGGCAAGTATTTCTAAAATAGTTTCTCCTAAATTTAGAATTCCTTGATATCCTATTGCATGATGACCATCTCCAAGAGGAGCAGCTGGAATACCCATTCGCGATGCTAAAGGAGCAAGTCCATTATGCCTTATAATTATAAAGTCAGGATTTATATTCTTAAGAAGCCCATAAAACTGATATTGCTGCCCATTACTTACACTAAATTGTGAAACATCACCATAATTTTCAACTAAAAATTTTAATGAATCCTTTTTATCTGCATCTTTACCATCAAATATAGGTTCATGATGAAAAGTTAAGGATCCATCTATTTGGACTCCAAGATCTCTGAGTACAGCAATAACACCATGAGCATAAGAAGAACCTGTAGCAACATAACCTACCTTACCTTTAAGTAATTTTCTGAGTTCCAATAACCTTTTATTTATTCTGTTATGTTCTTTTGCTATATAAGCCTCTGCTTTTTCTTCCCTGTTAGTGACTCTTCCAATTTCTCTTATCCATGCATCTGTAGCATGAATTCCATAAGGCTGTGGTGATTTAACATCAATAACTCCAAATTCCTGTTCTAAAGCTGCTGATAAATAAGATGACAATGTATAACAAAACGAAACGCTTGCAGCAGCTTCTGACATTTGTTCTAAATCCTCTACTGTTGCTAAATCTACAACATAGTTAACCCTTAACCCTAATTCTCCAAGCATTGGTGTAAATATATCTTCACCCCATAAATCTATTACATTAACAAGATCTTCCTGTCTTTTAGGATCTTTGCGAGCTATCTGCCTTAAAATTCCATGATATGCTGCATCAAAACCAGTTGTCCAATGCTTTGACCTAAATCCTTCACAATATGTCGGAATAACAGGTATATTAAACTCCTTCTGTAATTTATTTGTTACACTTTCTATATCTTCTCCTATAATTGCTGTTGCACACGAAGTTCCTACAAAAATAACTTTAGGTTTATACCTGTTCCATGCATCTCTAATAGATTGTTCAAGCTTCTTCAATGCTCCAAAAACCATATCTGATTCATATAAATTTGTATTAATAACTCTTACATTTTCAACTGGCAAGTCCCTTATTGCTAATCCATTCCTAAATAAAAAATTACTCAATACTTGTCCAGAACCGCAGCCTATTGGAGAATGCTGAATAAAAACAGCTCCTCTTACATTGCTGTATTGACATGCTACCATTTCTTCACTGCATTTTGATCCTTGAGTAAATGGTCCTCTAGCTTCACAAAGTTTTTTCCCACCATTTTCTTTACATCCACCGCAAGTATATTCAGAATCTTTTAAAATTTCAGATGCCTTTCCCGTTTTCCATGCAATAATGGTTCCAAGTCTTTCTTCACGAGTTTTTACAATTGAATTATTTAAATTTAATTTCTTCATACATGCCTCCAAATATAATAAATATAATAAATAAAATAGATACAGATGTTAAATATCATCTATATCTATATCTATTTTTATACATTTATTTAATTATTGTAACAGTATTTTCTTTTCTTGGAGCAGGCTTAGGTTTTTCTCCTGAGTTATACCCAAAAGCTCCAGAACCAAAAGGAACATATCCTTTAGGAATGCCAAGTTCTTCAAATAACTGTTTTCCTTCTTCTGTTGTATATAAAAAATTAACAGCATGAATCCAAACAGAACCAATTCCTAAAGCTTCTGCAGCGAGAAATAAATTACCTAATGCAAGAGCACTATCTGCCACTGGTGCAATAGCCGTTTCATCAGCAGACACTATTATATATGTTGGAGCATCATAAAATGCACTAAAGTTATCTGCTTTTGCTCTTTCTTTAAGTCTTTCATTCCCATATTTTTCAAAAGCAAATTTAGCTACTTCATTTATTTTTTTTAACACTTCTTTGTTTTGTATTACAGTAAAATGCCAAGATTGCTGATTCATAGCACTTGGAGCATATTTACCAGCCTCTAATATTTTTTGCAAATCTTCAGCTTTAATTTGTTCTGATTTAAAAGTTCTTACACTCCTTCTATTTAATATAGTTGTTAAAGCATCGCTCATTTTTATACACCCCTCTTAAATAAATATAAAATTATATTAAATACATATGTTTAATGTAATTTTAAAGCAACTATAGTTTATTGTCAATATACAATAATAAAAGTAAAGTTGAATTTTATACTGCAGGAAATTATAGTATATTATTAACAAAATTTTTATTGACAAAATCATTATCAGATACTATACTATTTATAATACACAATATATATATGAATTAACGGTATTAGTTTGTGAATATATTTAGACTGACTTTAAATAAGAGAGGTCAAATTCGTTATTGAATTTGACCTCTCTTTTTATAAAATTCATTAACAATTATATCTATATAATAAATATATTATTAATTTAACCAATTATTTAAAGGGAGTGATTTTATGTCAAACGAAAGCATTAATTTAAATGCTAACACCTGCCCTAATCGAGAATCTCGTATTCATTCTATCAAGGCATACTATGGAGATGCTGACACATTAATCGATGAAACTCTTAATAAAAAAGTTAAATGGCGTAACCGTGCCTTTCAGCAGAGCGGAGGATGTGTTCTTACTGCTGGAGTTCAAAGACTTAGTACTGTACGCAATGCAATCATATTAAATCATGCTCCAATTGGATGTGCGGGTCAGCTTTATGGTTACCGTGAACTATATAAAAGCATTCCTCCTGAATTTGGTATTCCTCAAACAGATTTCAGATGGATAAGCAGTAATCTTAAAGAAGAAGATATTGTTTTCGGAGGGGAAAAAAAATTAAAAGATACTATCATAGAAGCTGATGAAAGATATAAGCCAGAAGCTATTTTTATAATCAATTCCTGTGCTTCAGGAATTATGGGGGATGACATCGAAGGAGTTGTAACACACGTTCAGCCAAAAGTAAATGCAATATTAGTACCAATCCACTGTGAAGGCTTCCGTTCTCAAGTACCTCAAACAGGTTTTGATGCTTTTTGGCATGGAATTTTAAAGTATATTGTACAGAAACCTAAGCAAAAACAAGAAGATTTAGTTAATATAATAGCACCTTTTAGTGTCACTTGGGGTGACCGCCGAGAAATTAAACGTATATTAGAAAAAATTAATATCAGAGTCAATTTTGTACCTGAACTATCTACAATAAGCGATTTAAAACAACTTTCTGAAGCAGCACTTACATTAACTACCTGCGGAAGCTATGGAGATTATCTGCAAAAATCTCTATATCAAGAATATGGTATACCATACATTAGAAATGAAGTTCCAATTGGAATTTCCCAAACTTCAGACTGGTTAAGGAAAGTGGCCAAAATAACAAATAGATCTGAACTAGCTGAAAAAGTAATAAAAGAAGAAGAAGAAGCATTAAAACCACAAATTGAAAACCTGCAAAAATTAATTGCAAATATCAACCCAAGAATTTTTATTAGTGCAGGACAGGCAAGAGCACTTGGTTTACCACTGTTAGCTGCAGATTTAGGTATTGAAATCAGCGGAATAAGCACATTAGAACATGACGATTTATCTGTGGAAAATCTTCAAAAAATTAAAGAAAAGTGCGGAGGTAAATTTAAAATACATGTAGGTGAATACCAATCATTTGAACAAAGTGCTATAATTCATGAAATCAAGCCTCATATTTACACTGGATGTCCTATGGGAGGATCTGTATATAAACGTGAAGCAGGTATAGGCAGAATGCATTCATTCCGTTCTGATTTTACTGTTCATGGTCAGCAATTTGGCTACCAAGGAGTCATAAATTATGGATTTGTTTTATTAAAAGCCTTAAGCAATCCATCTTTAAACAAAAAAATTGGTGAATTTACTCCATCTCCTTATAAAAAATGGTGGCATGAAAAAGGAAATCCATTAACTTACGTCAAGGAGGCTTAATAATATGGCTAGTAATTACTTTATAGAAGAAGATGCAACTTCTAAAGAATCAAAAAAGGGAAATTCAAAACCATTAGAAGCCCCAAGATATGCTTGTGCTTTTGGAGGAGCTTATGCTGCAGTTATTAACATTTCAAAAGCTATCCCAGTTGGTCACGCTGGAGGAGGCTGCATATTCAACCAAACCTTTGGAACTAATTTTGCCGGCGGTTATCAAGGAGTTGGTTATATTGGCGGCACTGCAAGTCCTTCATGTAACTTATCTGAAAAAGAAGTTATTTTTGGAGGAGAAAAACGACTTAAAGAACAATTAACAAGCACTATAGAACTTGTTGAAGGTGACCTTTATGTAGTTCTCGGTGCCTGCATTCCTGCAATGATTGGCGATGATATTGAAGGTGTTGTAAAAGAAACTATTGATGAAACTGGTGCTAAAATACTTTATCTTAATGTTCCTGGTTTTTCAGGTAATTCATATCATGGCTACAACGTTTTTTTTGATGCAGCAATTAATCAGTTATTAGAAAAACCAAACGAAAAAATATCAGGTCTAGTAAATATTATTGGAATACCACCTTGTTTAAATCCATATTGGAAAGGAACTGTTAAAGAACTTAGAAGAGTGTTCAAAAATTTAGGGTTGAAGCCAAATTTTGTTTTTGGATACAATGAAGGTTTAGAAAGTTTACTAAAGCTTTCTGCCGCAGAACTTACTATAGTTTTATCACCTTGGGTTGGTGTTTCAGCAGCAAAGCTTTTAAAAGAAAAATTTGATGTTCCTTATCTGATACATCCAAGTATTCCTGTAGGTCCAAAAGCAACAACTGAATTACTAAGAGAAGTATCAACAATTTTAAATATTGATAAAAACTTAGTAGATCAAGTATTAGATGAAGAAGAGAAAGATAATTACTGGCTTTTAGATTTAGCAGCAGACACAGTTGGAATGCTTTCTCCTTCTTTACATGTTGCAATAGTTGCAGATTCTGCTACAGCAATTGGAACAATTAAATTCTTAGTGAATGATGCTGGCTACTATCCAGTTGTAGCCAGCATTACAGATGATCCGCCAGAAGACGTTCGTAATCAAATCACTAAAGAATTTGAAAATCTTGCTTACAATCTTAAACCAGAAGTAATTTTTGAAGAAGATACTTATAATATTCATAAGTTATTAAAAACATATAATTTTGGACTATTACTTGCTTCATCTCTTGAAAAATATCTAGCACCAGAGCTTCAAGCTATATATCTTAATGTTGCCTACCCAGCCACAGATAGATTTTTAATAGATCGAACCTACGCTGGCTACAAAGGTGCATTAACACTTTTAGAAGATATTCATGATAAATTTATACAACCTTTTTAAAATTTATAAAAAACACCGCTATAAACAGAAAAATCAATGCTACAAGCATTGATTTTTCATAGTTTGTATGAGTAAGTCTATAAGCCGAGTTCTGTATTTGACAGTCATCTATCTAGACTTATTGTTTCCAATAAATTCAAGCGATGCACCCGGAGACGGGACGAGCAGCCCCATAAGTCTCCCTATTCGATCTTGCTCCAGATGGGGTTTACATAGCCGCAAAGTCACCTTTGCGCTGGTGAGCTCTTACCTCGCCTTTCCATCCTTACTCTGTAAAAAATACAGAGCGGTATATTTCTGTTGCACTTTCCTTAGAGTCACCTCCACTGGGAGTTACCCAGCACCCTGCTCTACGGAGCTCGGACTTTCCTCTCCTGCTAAAAAAGCAGCAGCGACTGTCTGGCTTACTCAACGAGAAATATAATACCATATAAACTAACAAAAATCAACTGTTAAATTTTGTATATACTAAATTATACTTTCCACGGTCACATTTAGTTCCACTTAATTAATAAATGATAGCAAGGAGAAGCTTCTTTTAGAAATTTAGTGGAACTTTGTTACCGAGGATAGTATATCTTATAAGGACTTTTACATACATTTGAAATAATAATTTCATTAGTAAATCCTAAATTTCTAATTTTATTTTCTAACTTAATTCCTAATTTTTTTACAGCAGGCCACTCTGTTTCAAAATGTCCTGCATCAATAACAGCAATACCTGTTTCTGAAAGGTCACTTACTCTATGATATGTAGTGTCTCCAGTAATAATGCAATCTGCTCCTAATTTCTCAGCTTTACTAAAATAATCTTGACCACTTCCATTGATTATGGCTATTTTTTTAATTTGTAAATTATCATTTCCACTATATCTTAAAAATTGGATTTCCAGCTTTTCTTTAATTTTTTCACAAATTGAAGATAATAATATAGGTTTATCTAAAGTTACAATACGTCCTATACCAACATTTTCACTTTTATTTTCATTTGAATTAGATGGCTCTATTATTTTCCAATTATCATACCCTAATATTTCTGTTATTATGTCATTTACACCACCAAGTGTCATATCTAAATTTGTATGACTTGAATATAGATTAATATTATTTCTAATTAATTCAATAATTTTTCTTCCTTGTAATGAATCTGTAGTTATATTCTTAGGTTTTATAAATAACAGAGGATGATGAGTTAAAATTAAATTGCATTCTTTCTCTTCAGCCTCCTTAATAGTTTCTAATGTACAATCTAAAGAGACCAATATAGACTTTACTTCATCTTCTGAATTTCCTACCATTAATCCTACATTATCATAATCTTCTTTTAAATAAGCAGGAGCAAATTCCTCAATTATTCTCATAATATCTTTAACTTTCAAAACCATATCTAAGTCAACTCCTTAAGTTTGTTAATTTTATCAGTTAACTCTTTTTTCCTATCCAGTGAATTTATCGAAGTATCAGTAATAGTATTATATATTTTATTATATTTATCAATTTTCATTTCTATATATTTTTTAATTAGTTCATGTTTCTTATCTATAAGTATTTTGCTTACTTCATAATAAATATCATCTATTTCTCTAGGCTTGTTTCCATACTTGACCTTAATAATCTCATAATATTTGCTTTCATCTATGCATAAATCTTCGTCAATAATTTCAAAACCTCTTTTATATATATACTCTCTTAATACTTCAGGATTTTGAACAGGATTTAATATTGCATAATCAAAAGACTTAAAAATATCAATATTTTCTTCAATTATGTCCCTGATTAAATTCCCCCCCATACCAGCTATTACAGCACACTGAGTTTCTCCATTATGTATTGTACTTAAACCTGCTCCTAATCTGCATTCAATTTTATCACTAAGGCCTTGGAGCTTTATATTTAATTTTGCTTTATTTACAGGTCCAATATTTATATCTGATGCAATTGCATATTTGCAAAAATTATTTTGAACTAGATAAATAGGCAGATAACCATGGTCAGTTCCAACATCTAAAATAGCATCACATTTGCTAATCATTAAAGCAATTTTGGTAAGTCTTTCATTTAACTTCATTATTAATTTGTTACCCCCCCTAATAAATTACTAAGGAATTTTCAAAAATTATACACTATATATTCACAGATAAAGTTACAATCTGAAATAAAAGAAAACAAATTGAAAATACTAATGAAATATATATTAATTTATGTGCATTTTTATTATCATATTTTGAATAAAAATACGATGCATAATAAATACAAAAAATTATTGCCATATTAAGTACTCCATAAATCATTTGATTGAATGCAAACTGCTTTCCTGTTCCCCACTGTACTGGTTGAAAAGATGCATCAAAATTCAATGGCATTTGTTTTTGCAGCTTGTTTAGAAGGTATAATATAAAAGGGTTCAAAATGATAATTACTGTTATAATACTATCAATTAAAAATGGTATGAAAAACTTTTTATCCTTATAAACATGAACACTTTTCTTTTGAACTACATTCCAATCAGTTTGTTTAATACCAATTAAATTTAAATTTTTTTCAAAGTCATCAACATTATTAGGAGATATCGCAAAACACATTTCGTCTGTTTTTAAATATAGTACATTTTTATTTCTAGTAACATACATACTAGTATTTCCTATTTTATCTATAACTGATCTTCCAAAAGCAAAAGAATCTTTTACAAAACCAGAAAGCCTGATTCCCTTTATTTTACCAGTGGATTTTTTATATCCTATAATGCTTTTTATAGGCATAGCCACTTTTTTAAGTCCAAAAATGCTTGATATATATATTTTATCATCATCAATTAAGTAATTTATTGATAAGCTATGTATTATATAATAAATTGCATAAATAGATACAATTATAATAGATATTTTTAATATACTTAAAATAATATAGGAGTTAGTTATATAAATTAATAATCCTAATAAAACATCAAATAAAAGCATACTGGAAATTATATAATATACTCCAAATCCTTTGGCTGATTTATACGTTTTCATTTTATAATCCTCCTATTTCTACTATGGACTTATCTATGCTAAGTTAACCTCAAAATTTCACTAAATCTGTAAATATAATATCATCGGCAACAAAGTTCCAATAAATTTCTTCTTGCTATCATTTACAAATTAATTGGAACTAAATGCGATGAGAAAAATATAAGTTTCTATATTTATAAAATGTATCTAAGCAATTATAACTTAACTTATTTTATTTTATTATACCATATAATTAATATAATTTATATGCAATATAAAATTTTTTCCTATAATTGGATTTAATAAAATTATAAATAATTTAAGCACCAAAATTGGTGCTTAATCTAAATAATCTTTTAGTTTTTTGCTTCTGCTTGGATGACGCAGTTTTCTTAATGCTTTTGCTTCTATTTGTCTTATTCTTTCTCTTGTTACATTAAACTCTTTTCCTACTTCTTCAAGTGTTCTAGCTCTCCCATCATCAAGACCAAATCTTAATCTAAGAACTTTTTCTTCTCTAGGAGTTAAAGTATCTAAAACATTAATTAGCTGCTCTTTCAGCATTGTGAAAGCTGCTGCTTCTGCTGGTGCTGGTGCTTCATCATCTGGAATAAAATCTCCAAGATGGCTGTCTTCTTCTTCTCCTATAGGAGTTTCCAATGAAACAGGTTCTTGAGCAATTTTCATAATCTCTCTTACTTTATCTTCAGGCATTTCCATGAGCTTAGCAATTTCTTCTGCCTGAGGCTCTCTGCCTAATTCTTGCAAAAGCTGTCTAGAAACCCTTATAAGTTTATTTATAGTTTCAACCATATGAACTGGAATTCTTATAGTTCTAGCCTGATCTGCAATAGCCCTTGTAATAGCCTGACGAATCCACCATGTTGCATAGGTACTGAACTTATATCCTTTTCTATAATCAAACTTCTCTACAGCCTTTATAAGTCCAAGATTACCTTCCTGTATAAGATCTAGAAAAAGCATTCCTCTTCCTACATATCTTTTTGCAATGCTAACAACTAATCTTAAATTTGCCTCTGCAAGTTTCTTTTTAGCATAGGAATCATTATTTTCAATTCTTTGAGCTAATTCAATTTCCTCTTCAGGAGACAATAGTGGTACCTTTCCTATTTCTTTAAGATACATTCTAACAGGATCATCTATAGCAATACCTTCTGGAACAGATAAATCTAAATCTTCCTCCTGAACTTCAGTCTCTTGAATGTCTCCTATAACATCTATACCCATACTTTCAAGTACTTCATATATTTTTTCAATTTGTTCTGGATTTAAATCAATTTCCTCTAATTCATCCATTATTTCTTTATAAGTTAGTGTACCACTCTTTTTACCTTTATCAATAAGCTTTTTAACTAAAAGCATTTTTGCACTCTTATCTTTCATGTTTATGCCTCCTTTCGTAAAACTATAAATTGTTTATTTCTTTTTTTAATGCCACAAGCTCCTTAGCAAGCTGCAATGATTCACTGATTAAGCCTTTGGTTTCATACTCTTTAATTTTTTTCATAACTTCTTCTTTCGACTCCTCTAACTTATATTTTTTCATTTCTTTTAAAAAATCATCGATATATTTTTGAATATTGCCTTCATCAGCAATAACTTGTGTTTCCAAAATATTTACAAGTGCTTTTGAGATTTCTCCATCAGTACATTTTGTCTCTAAATATTGTTTTAATTCAGTTTGGTTTTCACTCTCACAAATTAATGAATATATTTTTTTATGATGCTCTGAAATAAAATCTTCCGAATTTATCTGATCTTTTATAATCAATGCACATCTGCTATCTAAAAACATTAATTTAATTATATTTCTTTCAAATTTAATATAAGAAGGTTCTAAATATAATTTATATCCAGTGTTTTTCAATATATTCATATCTCTTTCTATTCCTGAATTTTTTTTAATTTCTTCACTAATTAAATCATATAGTGACTGTTCTTTAATTTGAGTTTTTTCAGAAATTTCCTTTATATAAATATCTCTTTCAATTGAATTAAGATCTCTTAATATTAATGATACCTTTTTACCATATTTAATTAATTCGTCAGGATTTTTTAAATCTATACCTTCGTATTCATTTAAAAGTTTATAATCTATAAGTGGAAGGGCATCTTCAATAAGTTTAATAAATGCTTCTTTTCCTTCATTTCTGACATATTCATCAGGATCCTTTCCTTTAGAAACTTTAAGAATTCTAACATCAAAACCAGCTTCCTTTAATATTTCAAGACCTCTCATTGTAGCAGACTGACCTGCTGCATCTGAATCATAAGATATTATTACTTTATCTGAATATTTTTTAAGAAGCCGTGCTTGATTTATAGTGAGTGCTGTACCTAATGAAGCAACAACATTTGTTATTCCAGCCTGATGAAGTGATATACAGTCCATATATCCTTCAACAATTATAAAAGTTCTTTCAGTATTGCCGCTTTTTAATGCAAAATTTAAACCATAAAGATTTGTACCTTTCTTAAAAATAAGTGTTTCAGGTGAATTAAGATACTTTGGTTTTGAGTCATCTAATACTCTTCCTCCAAAACCAGTTAATCTGCCTTTATAATCAAATACAGGGAAAATAATTCTATTTCTAAATTTATCATAATATGACCCCTTTGTACTTTTGCTAATTAAACCAGCACTCATAAGATCAAGATCACTATATCCTTTAATCTTTAAATAATTAATTAACCCATCCCAGTCATCTAATGCATATCCTAATCCAAATCTCTTTATGGTAGTATTTGATATACTTCTTGCTTTAAGATAATTTCTTGCTGTACTGCTGTGATTTAAATTATTAAAAAAATATCTGGCAGCTTCAACATTAATTTTATATAATTTATTTTCTGTATTTTTTTTAAAAGAATTTTTGTCATCATCAGTACTAATTTCAATATGTGCTCTGTCAGCAAGAACTTCAACTGCCTCAGTAAAAGGTATATTCCTGATTTTCATTACAAAATTTATTACATTACCAGCCTCTCCACAGCCAAAACACTTAAAAATCTGTTTTTCTGAAGAAACTGAAAATGATGGCGATTTCTCATTATGAAAAGGACATAATCCAAAATAATTTCTTCCAGATTTTTTAAGTTTAACTTTTTCAGATATTACATCTATAATGTCATTTTGTTCTAACACCTTTCTAATTATTTCTTCTGGTATATTCAATGAAGAAATCACACCCTTATTACCAGATTTTTATTTCAACTTTTGTTGTTTATTGAATGTTACATTGTCCTCAGTTACAAATTTCCAATAAATTTCTAAAAGAAGCTTTACCTCGCTATCATTCATAAATTAATTAGAACTAAATGTGATGAGGAAAATATACATAACAAATATATTATTATTCGACAAAAAAAGCTATATTCCTGCTAAAAATAAAAATTAATATTTTTTATTTTTAAATTATTAATAAATAACCAAAATAATTATTTTAATTTATATTAAATAAACTACAAAATACATTATATTTATTTATTCCTGCAAATATTATTTTACCCATATAATAACAAATTTTATTCCTATTTTTTATATTTCTTTTATTTTTGTAAATTTTTTTATTGATTTTTTAAAATTAATAGATAATAGTCTTTGGAACATATATATCATTAAATAAAATTAAGCAGTAATCATCACTCATTCCAGAAATATAATCTGCTACACCTTGATATAACCCATCTTCTTCAACTATATGCATATAAAACTCAGGCATTTTATGCGGGTTCTTAAGATAATAATTAAAAACTTGTTCTAAAACAAATTTTGCTTTATCCCTTTCAACTTTTAATTTTTCACCCCTATAAATATTTTCAAACATAAAATTTCTGAGATTAGTTAAACTAAATTGTATATTTTCACTTAAAGAAATTTCAAAAAAATTACTATTTATATTTTTTAATGAAGTATAAATACAATCTTTAACTAAAGTATCAATTCTCTTACTGTGAGTTTTCCCTAAATAATTAAGAATATCCACTGGAAGCTCCTCTTCCTTTAAAAGTCCTGCTCTTATAGAATCATCTATATCATGATTTACATATGCAATTTTATCACTAAATTTAACAACCTGTCCTTCTAAAGTAAAAGCTTTTTCAGAAGAATCTGAAAAACCGCTGTGATATAAAATACCATTTAACACTTCCTTTGTAAGATTAAGACCTTTTCCTTGTTTTTCGATTTTTGTAAGTACTCTTACACTATTCTCATTATGTCTGAATCCATTTGGTAGAAGAGAATTTAATACTTCTTCTCCATTATGTGCAAAAGCGACATGACCAATATCGTGCCCAAGTGAAATTGCCTCAATTAAATCTTCATTCAACCCAATTCCTTTACCTATTGTTTTAGCAATTTGATTTACTTCCAAGGTGTGTGTAAGTCTTGTTCTATAATGATCACCCCAGGTCTTAATATATACTTGAGTTTTATGTTTTAATCTTCTGAAGGATTTACTATGTATAATTCTATCCCTGTCAATCATATAATCCGTTCTGATTTCATCTAAATCTTCTTTTTTATCACGACCTTTTGATTTCGATGAAAACGATGCACAGGGCAACAATAAACTTTTTTCACTGCCTTCTATTTTATCCCTTATAGTCATAATTTTTCCTCCTAGCAAAGATTTATATAATTAATTATATTATTCTATATTAATTACAAATCTCCTTTATTTTATACAATATTTTCGAAAAAATTATATGAATTTTGTAAATGACTATATTTTATGAAAAAACATAAATTATATCGGTCAAAGATAGTCATGGACTAATACACTGTTCGAGAATGACTTTACGAAAGAGAATATATTAAATTGGTCATTAATCTGCATTAAATTTTTAAGGAAAGCTACTTAATAAAAATATTTTTTTATTACTTAATATAATGTATATTACAATAATTCTGTTAATATCCTATAGTAAGATTTATTTTTAGGAGTGCTGTATTAATGGAATCAAATAAGTTTAATATAAATTTTCTATCAGAAGAAAATGTTAAAAAAAATGTATTGCCAATATATAATCTTGAAAATGCTAAAATAACAAAAATTAAATTTAAAGATTCAGACAAACAGCGAGCTGTGTATAAAGTTGATTACATAAATACCTCCTACTGTTTAAAAAAAGTTTACTTTTCAATAAATGATTTGCTTTTTGTATATTCAGCTATTGAATGGTTTTTTAGGAATGGAATTAATGTACCAAGAATACTCCCTACTAAAGAAAAAAGCAGATTTGTAAACTATAAAAATATGCTTTTTATTCTCACTCCATGGGTTAATGGATTAAAATGCGATTATGATAATACTAATCACATGATTTCTTCAATCAGCAATCTAGCATTAATGCATAAAGTCAGCACAAATTTTATACCTATTAATGGCAGCAGTAATCGTAATGGATTTGAAAATTTATATTACTCAACAAGTAAACATTTAAAACAGCTTCTTCTATGTTCAAACTTAGCATTTAAATACAAAGATACATTTTCAAATATATTTCTTCAATATTTTAGTCAAAATATTGAACTTTGTCAAACTGCAGAAAAAATTGCTTCTACGATTAATACAAAAATGCTAAATAAGGCTTTGTGTCATTCAGATTATGTTAATAAAAATATAATTGTTGATGAAAGTAATAAAATATGGGTCATTGATTTTGATAAATGCAAAATGGATTACGCAGTACATGATATTTCATATTTTCTAAGAAGATTTTTAAAAAGAGATAATACTCAATGGGATATTAAAACTGCGATTGATACACTAAATAATTATGAAAGTATTAAATCTTTAAACATTAATGAATATAAAGCTATATTAGTATATTTAGCTTTTCCACAAAAATACTGGAAAATTTCTAAGGACTATTATAATAATATAAATAAGTGCAATAAAAATTCTTTTATTGTATTAATGAAAAAAGCAAATGAACAAAATGAAAGTCACATACAATTTGTAAATGAAATGATAAAATATTTAGAAGATAAATTTAATGAAAAATTATTATAATCTATGAATTTTAAATCTAAACCTTAACATCAGCATAAAATGCATTAAGAACTATAAAAAGAGGCTGAATTCAGCCTCTCTTTATAATATTATCTTGGATTATTAACATGTGATTGTACAGTTGCTATCATAAAAGACCAACCACTATTTTTTACTATTATGAAACTTAACAGCATGATTTTTACATAATTTTCATGAATTTATAGGCTATCTTGGAAGTCTTCTCTAAATTTCTTCACGAGCTTTTCTTGCCAGTTCGAAACTGGTTCCAAACGTCCTACGAAAAAACGTAATGTTTTTGGTTCTTCTGTAAATCGAAGTCCACCGATGAGCTCCCTATTTTCCCAGAGCCAAGTGATTCTGTCAATTGCGTAATCCACTTGACTGAGTGTGAAGACACGTCTTGGCATTGCGCAACGCACAAGTTCCATAGATGCAAGGTGTTCACTACCATCTGGATTTCTGTCTTCGCTGAGTGTTCCTCTTTCCATAGAACGAATGCCTCCTGCAATGTAAAGTGCAGAGCACAAAGCTGCAGCTGGATACTCTTTTCCTGAAACATGTGGAATAAATTTCATGGCATCTAAATGGCAACCGAGTCCACCAGCAGGTTTTACGACTGGAATTCCTCTTTTGTCGAGTTCATTAACCATGTACTCAATAAATTGTGGTCCTTGTGATATCACTTCCATATCCAATGTTTCATCTAGTCCTACTGTAATAGCTGCCATTTCACGAACAGACATTCCGCCATAAGTTAGGAATCCTTCGTATAGGGTAACAGTTTCCTTCATAGAATCCCAAAGTTCTTTTGTTCTAAGACAAATACCGCCACCTCTTGCAAATCCAAATTTTCTAGCAGAGAAGTAGATTATATCAAAATTTGAAGCTACCTTTAGCATGATTTCTTTTATACTCAAATCCCTGCACTTTTCTTCTCTCAACTTCATGAAGTAAAGATTGTCCTGCAGCAAGCTGGCATCAAGCAGCATCATAATGCCGTGTTCTCTACAAATATTCTTCACTGCTTCTATATTTTCTAGGGAGATTGGCTGGCCCCCAATGAGGTTTGTTCCTGCTTCCACCCTGACAAAAGGAATGTGTTCTGCACCAATCTCTTTAATTGAATTTCTTAATTTATTTAGATCAAAATTCCCTTTGAATGGGTCTGTACTGTTTGGAATTAGACTATCATCGCTGACTAATTCAATGACTCTTCCTCCATTTATTACAATGTGAGCTTTGGTCGTTGTAAAGTGATAATTCATTGGTACAACGTCACCAGGTTTTACAAAACGTTTTGCAATGAGGTTTTCACATGCACGGCCTTGGTGAGCTGGCAAGAAGAATTTCATTTCTAAAATCTCTTGAATTTTTGCTTCCAATTCAAAGTACGTTCTAGATCCTGCATAGGCATCATCTGCGTTTATCATAGATGCAAGCTGATTGTCGCTCATGGCATTGACTCCACTGTCTGTAAGCATATCCAGGAAAATATCATTATTTTTTAATAAATATAGATTGTTTCCAGCTTCATTTAATGCCTTTTGTCGATCTTCTACTGGAGGCAAAAATAGTTTTTGTACTATTCTCACTTTGTGCATTTCTAATGGAATTTCTTTTCCACTAAAAAATTTAATTTTTTTCATACTAACCTCTCCTTTTTTATTTTTATGATTTAATCTAAGTTTTATATGGAGAAGCAAAAAAACGCCCTCCTGTTTGTTCACAAGAGGACGAATACAATACCGTGTTACCACCTCAATTTACACTAATCTCGCGATAAAGTGCCTCAGCAGGTACATGTAGGAACGTTGTCATTACGGATACCCTGTCGCTATAACGGGCGAAATCCCGTAACCAAATACTCAGAAGCAGATTTGCTACCTTTTAAAATTCTACTCAAAAGATGTATTCAGCCATCCTTGTTTTCTGCTACCTTTCACCAACCGGCAGTTCTCTAACAAAACTTTTGTATGACTTACTTATTCTTAATCATCGTATTTACGTTCTAATTATTACTCATGCTATCACATTTTATTTTCTTTGTCAAACGTTTCAAAAAAGAATTAATGAGATTAAGTTACAATACCTTATACTTTTTATACTGCAGATAGCCTCAAATGCCCATTGTATAAAGCTTTTCGAACTGTTTTTATACTATTTATTTTTGAGTTGGTCTTGGATTCTTTACCTGTGCTTGTGCAGCTGCAAGTCTTGCAAGTGGTACTCTGAATGGTGAGCATGATACATAGTTAAGTCCTGCATTATGACAGAATTCAACTGAAGATGGATCTCCACCATGTTCTCCGCATATACCAAGTTTAATATCAGGTCTAACAGATTTACCTAATTCAGCAGCCATTTTTACAAGTTTGCCAACACCAGTCTGGTCTAACTTTGCAAATGGATCTGATTCGTAAATCTTCTTTTCATAGTAATCCTTTAAGAATTTACCTGAGTCATCTCTTGAGAAACCAAATGTCATTTGAGTTAAATCATTAGTTCCAAATGAGAAGAATTGAGCTTCTTTAGCTATTTCATCAGCTGTAAGAGCAGCTCTTGGTATTTCTATCATAGTACCAACTTTATACTCAAGCTTTGCATTTCTCTCAGCTAATACTTTTTCAGCAGTTTTAACAACTATATCTTTAACATATTTTAATTCTTTAATTTCTCCAACAAGTGGTATCATTATTTCTGGAACTATATTCCAATCAGCATGTCTTGATATAACATCTAAAGCAGCTTCTATAACAGCTCTTGTCTGCATTTCAGCTATTTCTGGATAAGATACTGCAAGACGGCATCCTCTATGACCCATCATTGGGTTAAATTCATGTAATGAATCTACTGTTTCTTTAAGTTCATCATAAGTTATACCAAGTTCTTTAGCTATTGCTTCTATATCTTCATGAGCAGTAGGTAAGAATTCATGTAGTGGTGGATCCAAGAATCTTATAGTAACTGGTCTATATTCCATAGCCTCGTAAAGACCTATAAAGTCTTCTCTCTGCATTGGTAATAATTTATCTAATGCTTTAACTCTTTGCTCAACAGTTTTAGCAACTATCATTTCTCTAACAGCTTTAATTCTGTCTTCTGCAAAGAACATATGCTCAGTTCTGCAAAGACCGATACCTTCAGCTCCGAATATTACTGCCTGCTTAGCATCCTTTGGAGTATCAGCATTTGTTCTTACTTTTAAGCTTCTAACTTCATCTGCCCAACCCATAAATGTTCCAAAGTATCCACTGATTTGTGGCATTTCAGTTTTGATTGGTTCTCCATAAACATTACCTGTATTACCATCTAATGATATGAAATCAACATCAGTATATTTCTTTCCGCCAACTTCAAAATATCTTTCTTCTTCATTAACCTTTATGTCTCCGCATCCTGCTACGCAGCATGCACCCATGCCTCTTGCTACAACTGCAGCGTGAGAAGTCATACCGCCTCTAACAGTTAATATACCTTCAGCAGCAATCATTCCTTCTATATCTTCTGGTGAAGTTTCAAGTCTTACTAAAACAACTTTTTCGCCCTTAGCTTTTCTTTCCTTAGCTTCTTCTGCTGAGAAACAAACCTTTCCGCTTGCTGCTCCTGGAGAAGCTGGAAGTCCTTTAGCTATTATAGCAGCCTTTGCTAATTCGCTTGCTACAAATGTTGGGTGTAATAATGTATCTAATTGCTTTGGTTCAACCTTTAATAAAGCTTCTTCTTTAGTTAATAAACCTTCAGAAACTAAATCAACAGCAATCTTTAATGCAGCTTGAGCTGTTCTTTTTCCGTTTCTTGTCTGTAAGAAGAATAATGTTCCATCTTCAATTGTAAATTCCATATCCTGCATGTCTTTGTAGTGATTTTCTAATGTATTTACTATATTTATAAATTGGTCATAAACTTCTTTATTTCTTTTTTCAAGTGTAGAAATATCTTCTGGAGTTCTAATACCAGCAACAACGTCTTCACCTTGTGCATTCATTAAGTACTCAGCATATATTTTCTTTTCTCCAGTAGAAGGGTTTCTTGAGAAAGCAACTCCTGTACCTGAAGTTTCTCCTTTATTACCAAATACCATTTGCTGAACATTAACAGCAGTTCCCCAGTTACTTGGAATATCGTTAAGTCTTCTGTAAACATTTGCTCTTGGGTTATCCCATGATCTAAATACAGCAGTTACAGCTTCAATTAATTGAACTTGTGGATCTGATGGGAAATCTTCTCCCTTTTCTTTTTTGTAAAGTGCAAGGAATTTTTTTACTAAAGCTTTTAAATCATCTGCATTTAATTCAGTATCAAATTTAACACCTTTAGCTTCTTTAGCTTCATCTAATAAATGTTCAAATAATCTTTTTTCAACACCCATAACAACATCAGCAAACATTTGAATAAATCTTCTATATGAATCGTATGCAAATCTTGGATTGTTTGTTAATTTTGCCATAACTTCTACTGTTTCTTCATTTAAACCAAGATTAAGTATTGTATCCATCATACCAGGCATAGAAACTCTTGCACCAGATCTAACAGAAACAAGCAATGGATTTTCCATGCTTCCAAATTTCTTTCCAGTGATTTTTTCAAGTTCTACCATAGCATCAGAAATCTGCTTATTAACATCTTCAGAGATTTTCTTTCCATCATCATAATATTTGTTACATGCTTCTGTTGTAACAGTAAATCCCTGTGGAACTGGTATTCCTAATCTAGTCATTCCTGCTAAGTTAGCACCTTTACCACCAAGAAGGTTTTTATCATTTTCTGAACCTTCACTAAAATGGTAAACATATTTTTTGTTTTCCATATGTAACACTCCTTCAAAAAAAAAATTATATATTCTAACGAGGTTTTAAAAACCCCTGTTAGTTATCAAAAATAAATACTAAGTACCAATTATACTTATATTTTCATAAATCACAATAACATTATATCATGTAAAATATAGAAATGGTATATGTGTTTTATATTTTTTATTAATTTTATATTAACAACAAAAGACAGTCAGTAATAATTTTCAAATACTGACTATCTATACTTTCCTTGTCACATTTAGTTCCACTTAATTTATTAATGATAGCGAAGATAATTTCGTGGAATTTTTAGACCAAGGATAGTACAATGTTTATTAATTATCTGTTTTAGATTCATCTAAATCTTCAAATTTAACAGTATATTTATAAACATTATCACTACTATTATCTTCTTCAGACGAAGCTTTATGAGTTATCTTTTCTTTAACACCTGCTGCAATATCAGAAATTACATCTTTAGCATTTGTTACTTTATCTTTCATATCAGTTACAGTATCTTTAATAATAGTATTTACTACTTCAACTGAACCATCATTTTTAGTTATTTCTATAGAAAGCTTTAGCGCAAATACCGCTAATATGCTTCCTCCAAAAACTAATGGAGCAAGCCATAAAGTTAAGCCAGTTATAACTACACCAGCATTAACAGGGATATCTGCTAAAATTTTATTGTCTTTTTTAATTTTTATTCTTGTTACAGAACCTGTTTGTATTAATCCTTTTATCCAATTTAAAAACTCTTCCTTTGTAGTGCAAATTTCTTTTATTTTAGATTTTTTATTGTTTTCAGAATATATCAAAGCATCTACCAAATTTCCTTGAGCAGCCTCTAAAGCTTCTCTAGCTTCTGAATAAGTAACTCCAAGTCTCTCACGTATAATATCAATTTTTTCAAGTGTTATTTCTTCCATATTTTATAATCTCCTTTTTTAAAAATATTTGTATACTATCCTCTATCACAAAATTTCTCCAAATTACTATAAAAAGTTTCTCTTCACAATCATTTATAATTTAATTGAAACTAAATATGATGAGTACAGTATTATTATTAAATAAAACTGTCATTAAAATTTTTCAGGAATTCTAAACTTTTTGGTTTTCTTGAGTAGTTATGACATATAAATTCTGACAATATTTCATAAAGTTCTTTTAATATATCATCAGACAAAGAAAGACGATAAATTTTATCAGTTGTTACTTTTGTCAAAAATCTTAATGAATTATATGAAGCATTACTTATTTTTAAGCTTCCAAATTTACTGCAGCTATTACAAATTCCACCACTGTATTCAACATTAATATAGTTTGAGGATTTAATCTTTTTTTTACATATTGCACAATGTTCAAGATTCAATCCAAATCCAGTTAATTTTAATAATTTCACTTCAAAGTTTCTCATTAACAGTTCTATGCTGACCGCATTAATTTTCATAAAATAAAAGGTTGTTATAAATTCTTTAAACAGTTCCCTGTTACTTTCTTCTGAAATCATTGATATATCAATAAGTTCACATAAATATGAAGCATAAGTAAGAGTATTTAAATCATTTAAAAATACTTGAAAAGAATCTATTACTTCAGCTTCTACTAAATTATACAGGTTTTTTCCTCTAAATACTACATAATTACAATAACAAAATGGTAATGTTACTGAAAGAAATTTGCTTTTGCTTTTTTTAGCACCCTTGGCAACTGCAGTTATTTTACCCAGCTTTTCGCTGAAAAGACATACTAACTTATCAGATTCATTTAAATCTTGCGTCTTAAGCACTACAGCTGGTGTCTTAAATGTTGCCAAAAAATCATCTCCTAAGTAATATTATATCCATTTTTCCTGCTGCAATTCATAAATGTATCGATTATTTGTAACCTAAATCATTTAATGTAATTAGATTATCTCTCCATTCTTTTTTTACTTTAACCCATATTTTAAGTTTAACTTTAGTATCAAAAAACTTTTCAATATCTTCTTTAGCATAGGAAGTAATCTTCTTCAACATAGTGCCAGACTTTCCTATAATTATTCCTTTATGAGAATCTTTTTCACAAAATATATTAGCTTCAATTTCATAATTATCTTTCTCATTTTTCTTCATTAGAACTATTTCTACAGCTATACCATGAGGTACTTCTTCATTTAATAATCTTAATGATTTCTCACGAATTATCTCTGTAACAATAAATCTCTCCTGCTGATCTGTAATAATATCATCCGGATAATATTTAGGACCTTCTGGAAGATACTTTACCATTAAATCTAGAAGAGTTTCAACATTTTTACCTTTCATAGCTGATATAGGCACTATTTCTGCAAAATTAAAATATTCAGAAAAATTTTTAAGTGTTTTTGCAATTCTTTCTTGAGTATTTTCATCAATTTTGTTAAGTACAAAAAATACAGGTACTTTAACATCTCTAAACTGATTTAATATAAATTCGTCACCCTTACCAATTATATCATCAGGAGTAGACAAAAAAAGAATTAAATCCACATCTTTTATTGAGTCTGAAGCTGACTTAACCATATATTCACCTAATTTATGTCTTGGCTTATGTATACCAGGTGTATCTACAAAAATTATTTGATAGTCTTCACCATTTAAAATAGCATTAATATTATTTCTTGTAGTTTGTGGTTTATTTGATACTATAGATAATTTTTCTCCTAAAAGATAATTTGATAATGTTGATTTTCCAACATTAGGTCTTCCTAATATGGTAACGAATCCAGATTTAAACATATTTATCTCCTCTTATGCAGATATTTAATTTCAATGATATAAATTATATCACTCTTTTTAAGTTTTGCAAATATTTATGATTACATAAACACTTTATACAATAATATAGTCAGCAAAGTACCAAAAGCGCCTCCAAAAAACACTTCTAATATTGAGTGAACTTTTGAATCTACTCGGCTTTGTGCCACAATAAAGGCTAATAAATAGCTTAATGTAATTATTACAGGCTTTTCTGTAAGCAATGCTACAATAGTAGCAATAGAAAATGAAATTGCACTATGACCACTTGGCATTCCTCCCTTAAGAGGAGTACCTTCACCAAAAACAGCCTTCACAATTATTGTTGAAATGCATACTATTACTAATATTATAAAAATAATATATGAATTCGAGTTTTTTATTTTGCTCATAAAAACTAAGCTTATATACATAAGTTTATCCCAAAATATCACATAACCTACAACAACAGCTGTTACAGCTGTTACAAGCACAGCACCTGCTGCTACATTTTTAGCTATTTTTGCAAGAGGGTGATAATAATTTGTTGTAGCATCAATTGCACATTCAACTGCTGTATTTACCATTTCAGAAGTTATAACCATAGAAATTGTTAAAAGTACTATTAAAAATTCAATTTTAGTTAAATTATAAAAAAAACATGCTGTTAAAACCACCAATGCAGCTGTCATATGTATTCTCATGTTTCTTTGAGTTCTAACTGTGTGTATAAGTCCTTCTATTGCATAATTAAAACTATCTACCATATTTTTAATTTTCATAAAACTGGCTCCTTATCAAAAGTATAGTATATGATTTATCTGGTTATGTTTAATCCATTTAAAATTTTTTCTTCTTCTGCACGCATAACTAATTTATCATTTTCAGCTATATGATCATATCCTAATAAGTGTAAGACAGAATGAATAGTTAAATATGATATTTCTCTAATAAAAGAATGATTATACTCAACACTTTGTTCTTTTGCTCTTTCTAAAGATAAGCCAATATCACCAAGAACCAGCCTATCATCATCAAAATAGCTAACATCAAAGCTGTAATTTATATATATATCTTTGAAAGTCTTACCATTAGGATAATCTAACATAGGAAAAGATAAAACATCTGTAGCCTTATCAATATTTCTATATTCTTTGTTAAGCTTTCTTATTTGATAATTAGTTAAAAATGCCACACTTACTTCAGTTTCAATAGTGACTCCTTCATACTTTAAAGCATAATCTATAGTATTTGTAACCAAATCATATATTTGCTCATTCACATCAATAATATCCTGTCTGTTATCTATAAAAGTCATATTTATTATCTCCCATCATTTTTAGCAGTTTTCCATTTATCTGTTGGATATTCAATTCTTTTATGATAAATACCCATCAAAACTTTACAAAATGCCTGCTTTATCTTGGTCAAATCATTTAATGTAAGATAGCTGTCATCAAGCTGACCTTCGTCAAGTTTACCCTTAACAATGTTATTTACCATATTTTCAATATTTTCTGCTTCTGGATTATTTAAAGATCTAACTGCAGCCTCTACTGAATCAGCCATCATTATAATTGCTGATTCTTTACTTGTTGGAATTGGTCCCTGATATTTAAAATCTTCTTCATTTATATCATTAGGATTTTCACTAGAATTTTTTAATGTAATATAAAAATATTTTACTAAAGATGTACCGTGATGCTGCAAAATAACATCCTTTATGCACTGAGGAATCTTATATTCTTCAGCTAGCTCAAGTCCATCTTTAACATGTGAAGTAATAATTAATGAACTTAAATTTGGAGATATTTTATCATGAGGATTATCAGTACCAATTTGATTTTCTTTGAAAAAATATGGCCTTTTTATTTTTCCTACATCATGGTAATAAGAAGCCACTCTAGCTAATACTGGATTTCCATTAACTTCTTCTGCAGCAACCTCAGCTAAATTTGCAACTAGAATGCTGTGATGATATGTGCCTGGTGCTTCAAGTAATAATTTTTTCAATAAAGTATTATTAGGATTTGATAATTCTAATAATTTTATAGTAGTAACTATTTTAAAAGAACTTTCAAAAAATGGAAGAGCTCCAATAGTTAATACTCCTGAAATAAGACTAGCTGCAGCTGTAAAACAAGATATTTTTAAAAGCTGTAAAAAATCATTAGTAATAAGTATTCCAATAACAAATGTCAGCATAAAATCAATTACTGCTATATAAATAGATGAAAACATTATATCATTTCTTTGCTGCAATTTATTTAGTGCTAACGCACCAAAAATTGAATTTACAATTGCAATCATAATAAATTGTGAATTAAAGCTGACAGCTACTGATAATAACACACAATTTAATAAGCTTATTAAAATAGAAACATTTTTATCAATCAATAGTGTAATCATCATTGGAACAAAAACGACAGGAATTAAAAATGGTGAAAATGTAGAAATTCCCCTTGATAATGCAATACTTATTATATTTAAAATACCTATTAATATAAGCTTACTTATATCATTAAAAATATTTAAGCAGTATTTCTTAAGATAAAACCACTGAATACTCATAATAACTAATATTAATACTGCTAATCCTATATATAATGTCCATTCAAACTTTGAATTATTATTTAGTAAGCCTAAACTATTTAAAACATCAATTTGATACTTTGTAACCGGCTCTCCATCTTTTACTATAATTTGATCCTTTTTAATCATAATAGGAGCAATTGTCTTCATTTTTTCTGTTTTTAATTCATCTGTTTTATCTTTATCATAATATGTATCAACTTTTACTTGTGAAGATACTATATGTGCAGCTACATCTTTTAATGGACCTGACAGCTGAGAATTATTTATTTTAATCGAAATTTCTGTTTGTGCTTTTGATAAATTAATCTGAGTTTTATCTATTGTAGATTGAGAATCATCTACTATATTATAATTCTGATAATAATCATCAACAGTTTTTACAAGAAAATTCTGAAGGTCTTTTAACTCATCTTTATTTAATTTTATTAATGTTGATAAATCATCATTTGATAATATAATAGGCGAATCACCTTTAAGTTTAGTTATTTTATCTTTATCCTCTAATGTTAAGTCTTTTATTTGTGTAACCTTAGGAAATAAACTATTTATATTGTTTAATGCATTATAGCTCACATCCATCTTCTTAGTAAATTGAGGCTGTATTAATGCAAGTTCTGATTGTATCCTAGCCTCAGTGCTAGAATCATCTTTAATTTCTCTAGGAGCACGTATATTGCCTTTTGCAATATCTCCCTCTTTTAAATCATATTTTTTATTAATTAATGCTGTGGTCAAAATTAGGAACATACAAAAAAAAGTAAGTATAAAAACCAATACATATTTTATTTTTTTACTTTTTAACACATTATTAACTCTTGTATCTTCCATTAATAACCCACCTTTTGTTAATAGTATTCTAAGTACACATATATTATTGATTCTTTTCCTGAACTGCTATATCTTCTTCAACAGTAACCCATACTCTAATATTGCAGCTATCTGTAAGCTCAGCAGTTTCCGTTTTTCTATCTAATATTTTTACACTTTTAGGTAGATCTTTCATTATATCATTATACAATTCATCCTCTGAATCCTTAATAACTTTTTTTATATCAACACTATTATTTTCTTCTTTAACTTTATAATAAGTTTCTTTTTTTAACAATCCAATATTACTTATTATTTTATCATAATTATCATAGTTTTTTACACTATTTTTAAAATAAATTTTTTTATTATTTATTTCTATATAATAATTTGTAAAGCTTTCTCCTGTTCTTGTCCTTTTAGTTTCAACTAATGGTACTGTTTTAGTCTTTTCATAAAAAGTCTTAGCTATAACTTCACCTGAAGCATGAACAGGATAAACATTTCCATCTTTACCTTGTTCACCTTTTACAAGGAGCTGACCTTTTGTTACAATATCACCAGCCTTTACAACTGATGTTCCTGCAGATGTATAAACTCTTGAAACTACTCCATCATTTTTTGCAACAATATTACAAGGTGTTTCATCCTTTAAAACATTAGGTGGGTCAAGTCTTTCTATTATCCTGACTTTAAGTCTTGAACCATCTATTCTAACTCTTGCCCAAGAAATGTTATCATTAACTTTAATTAAATTTTCCTCAACAGATGTAACATTCACCATTTTTTTATTAATACCTGACTTAATTCCCATAGCAGATAGCTGCTGCCTAACTTCATATGGAGGAACTATTTTTTCCGTTTGTATATCGATTCCCCAAATAAATGTAGATAAGTAATACAATACTCCTAAAAATAAAAATAGGCCGCAAAATAAAGCCGTCCTTTTTTTCATGTTTATAATATAAAATGACAATCCAATTCGTCCAGTTATTTTTATCTTTGTACTTGATTTTTGTGCTAAAATTTTAATTTTGTCAAAGTCAACTAACTTAACTTCCATAGACATAGTAGTAATATTTCTTTTGCTGATTTTCTTCACAGATATATTATTTTTCCATAGTAAATTAACAAATTTTTCAGGATAAAAGGATTCAATCTCAATACATACAGTGCCTTTAATATATTTTTTTAAATTAAACATTTCTTTCATACACCACTGTTTTAAATTTACCACTTATGGTAAGGGTTTCTCCAACCATAAATAATATTTCAAATTTGCTTCCAATTATTGAGATTGATCCTAAATTTGTTTTTATTTTTACTTCTTTTTCATCAAAAAGTAATATTCCTTTATGATTTTCAATAGATATTTCATTATCTCCAATTATTGTTATTTTGGGAATATCTAAAATAATATCTCTAGGAAACTCTAATTTCTGTGAAATTGCTTCTTTTGCTCTAGAAAACTTGCTATCCACATTACCACCTCTTATACAATAACATATCATACTTTCCTTAGTCACATTTAGTTCCACTTAATTTATAAATAATAGCGGAGAAAAGCTTCTTTTAGAAATTTAGTGGAACTTTGCGGCCAGGGATAGTATATATATATACTTTATGAAGTGCGTAATAAATAAATTACTAAAACAAGCAAAAAGACTTAGCATTTCTGCTAAGTCTCTATATTGGTTCTCTCAATCTATATAGTTTTTCAACTATAATCGATTTAAATATTCTTTTACTATTTTACTTACAAGTTTACCATCAGCACACCCTTTTGTTTTTGATGTAACTGCTGCCATAACTTTTCCCATATCTTTTATGCTATTAGCTCCCACTTCAGTAGCTGCCTCTTGAACATATTTCGTAATTTCTTCTTCTGTTAACTGCTGAGGAAGGTAATTTAATAAGATCTCAATCTCTGCTTTCGCCTCATCAACAAGATCCTGTCTTTTCCCCTTTTCAAAATCCAGCATAGCATCGCGTCTTTTTTTAACTTCTTTAGACAAAATTACAATAATTTCATCATCGCTTAATTTTACATTATCTGTCTTCTCTACTTGAAGTACAGATGCTTTAGCCATACTTATAACATTAGCTTTAAATTTATCTTTTGCTTTTAAAGCTTCTTTCCAATCTTCTTGTAGTCTTTCCTTAAGAGACATAATAACAAAACCCTCTTTCAAAGAAATTCTATTTAAATTTTCTCTTTCTTGCAGCTTCAGATTTCTTTTTTCTCTTTACGCTTGGTTTATCATAATGTTCTCTTTTTCTAACTTCTGATAAAACACCAGCACGAGCGCATTTTCTTTTAAATCTACGAAGTGCACTTTCCAATGTTTCATTTTCTCCAACTCTAATTTCTGACATAATATATCCCTCCCTCCGCTAGTGCAATACAATTATAAAAATTAACTGCAACCAATGTGGGTTTATAGCACTTCTTTTATTATACAACATAATTTTACAATGTGTCAAGTGCTAAGACGCGTTTTTAACATGGCGGCCAGCCTAAAACTCTTCCAGCCAGCATGTGAAAATGAATATGAGGTACAGTTTGACCTGCATCTTTTCCACAATTACTAACAACTCTATATCCATTTTCTGAAACACCCAATTTTGCTGCTATTTCCTTTGCAACAGTAAAAATATGTCCTAATAATAATTCATCTTCAGCAGTTACTTCATTAATGCTTGAAATATGTTTTTTAGGAATAATTACTACATGCACAGGAGCTTCAGGATTAATGTCCTTAAAAGCTAGAACCTTATCATCTTCATAAACTTTTTCACTAGGTATTTCTCCATTAACTATTTTGCAAAAAATGCAATCTTCCATTTTTTCACCCCCTTTTAAGAATTATATTTTTACTCAATTATACCCTTCATTAATTCATTTGAACAGTATAGCAATTTTGTAGATATTATTTTTCCTATAATATTTTGTTTGCTTTCTGTAACTACTTTTATATAATTACTAGTATACCCTTCATATAAATTTTTATCATTGTCACTATTTTTTTCATACAATACATCCATTTTCATATTATCAAACATCATGTAAAACTGGTCTTCAAGCTTTTTACTAAGTTCAATAAGCTTATTGCTTCTTTCATCTTTAACATGATTTTCAATTTGATTTTCCATAGATGATGCTTTTGTACCTTTACGTGGACTGTATTTAAATATATGCATTTTGGTTAATTTTATACTCTCCAAAAAATTATATGTTTTATTAAATTCTTCATCTGTTTCTCCAGGAAAACCAACAATTACATCTGTTGTTACAGATACATCTGGTATATTGTTCCTTAGATTTTCTGTAACAGTAATATATTCCTTTGAATTATAATGTCTATTCATTCTTTTTAATGTCTCATCACATCCACTCTGAAGTGAAAGATGAAAATGAGGACAAAGTTTTTTTATATTTTTAATTTTATAAATAACATCTTCAGTAAAGAAATTTGGATCCATAGATCCTATTCTTATTCTTTTAATACCTTCAATTTTATCAATAGCTTCTAATAAATCTAATAAATTAAATTTTTCATTAAAATCTATACCATATGAAGCAGTATGTATACCTGATAGAATAACTTCTTGAAATCCGTGAAATGCTAATTTATTTACTTCCTCAATAACCTTTTCAGGCTTTTTGCTGCAAACAGCACCCCTTGCAAAAGGAATTAAACAATATGAGCAGAAATTATTACATCCATCCTGTATTTTTAAAAAAGCCCTTGTCTTATCTTGATATTCTTCAATATTAAGCTCTTCAAAGACATTATTTTTTAATACTTCATTAACAGCTATCTGCTGCTTCTTTTCTTCTTTATATCTATTTATCCAATATATTATTTCACCTTTATTTCTAGTACCTAAAACTACATCTACTCCTTGAATCTTAGATACTTCCAAAGGTGCAATCTGAGAATAACATCCAACAACTGCTACAACCGAATCATTATTTAGCCTTCTAGCTCTTCCAATCATCTGTCTTGATTTTTTATCTCCCATATTTGTAACAGTACAAGTATTTATTACATACACATCTGCAAACTCATTAAAATGTACTATTTCATATCCTTCAGTTATAAACTTCTCTGCCATAGCTTCAGATTCATATTGATTTACTCTGCAGCCCAACGTTGAAAAAGCTACTTTCATTATTCCCAATCCTTCCTTAAACATCTATATACTATCCTCGGTCACAAAGTTCCACTAAATTTCTAAAAGAAGCTTCTCCTCGCTATCATTTACAAATTAATTGGAACTAGCTGTGGCCGAAGAAAGTGTACCTGCCATATCACCAAGCTCATACATTAAAAAGCCAGCACATATAAAACCAGCAGTTTCTGTCCGCAGTATTCTAGGCCCTAATGTTACAATATGAGCATTTATCTTTTTAAATTCTTCTATTTCTTCTTCTTCAAATCCACCTTCAGGTCCAATAATAACAGCTACATTTTTAATTGATTTTTTATCAATACTTTTTATTAAACTTTTTATACCATAATTATCTGCATTTTCATATGGTACTACAATTAAGTCTTCATTTTTTAATGCATCTAATAATTCAAGGAATTCTATAGGTTTATTAATACTTGGTATTAGACTCCTTTTACTTTGCTTTGAAGCTTCTAAAGCAATTCTGTTCCATCTGTCAACTTTCTTAAATTCATTAATTTCACCTTTTGAAATAACTCTTGCAGTAATTATCGGAGTTATTTCTTTTACACCTATTTCTGTTGATTTTTGAACAATTAAATCCATTTTACTTGATTTAGGCAGTCCTTGGTATAAATGAATATCTATAGGGCTCTCATTATTTATTGGAAGTTTTTCTAGTAGTTTTACTATAACTTCTTCTTTATCTATTTTTAATATTTCTCCAAGATATTCCTCACCTATGCAGTTATTAATGCTGACATTATCTGAAGCCTTAAGTCTGAGCACTTTATAAATATGTTTTACATCTTCACCTTTTATAACTGCTGTATTATTTATTATATTTTCAGCAGGAACAAAAAACTTATGCATTAAAGTTTATCTCCTTTAGCTACAATACATACCCATTCACCCTGAGTATTTACTTCTTCGATTTTAAATCCTAAACTAATTAATTTATCCGTTACCATTTTTTCTCTTTCTTTTATTATACCAGAAGTTATAAAATATCCATTAGGCAGTAAAGATTTTTTAACATCTTCACTTAAAACAACAATTATTTCTGCAATTATGTTTGCTACAATAATTTCAGCTTTGCCATTAACTACATCCATTAAATTTCCGTATAATATTTCAATGTTATTTAATTTATTAAATGAAGCATTTTCTTTAGCTGAATCTACAGCAACAGGATCTAAATCTACACCAATAACTTTACCAGCACCAAGCTTTGCTGCAGAAATAGCTAATATTCCAGAACCTGTTCCAATATCAAAAACCGTAGTATCATTAGACACATATTTTTCAAGTGCTTCTATACACATTCTCGTTGTCTCATGAGTACCAGTACCAAATGCCATTCCTGGATCAATTTCTACTACAATCTCGCCTGCATTTTCTTTATATTCTTCCCAAATAGGCTTTATCACGATTTTTTCACCTATTTTAGTAGGTTTATAATATTTTTTCCAATTATTAGCCCAATCTTCTTCATAAACTTCCTTTGAAATTACTCTGCCTTCTCCAATGTCTATCCCCATATTCTTCAATTCTATAAGCTTATCATTTATATACTCAATAATCTCTGATAATTTATCTTCAGCACTGAAATATCCTGTAACAACAGCAGCTTTACCACCATATTCAAGTATATTTACATCAGCAAAATCCCACGTTAATGGACCTTGTTTTCTTCCATTTATATCATTAGGGTCTTCTATCGCTAAACCTTTTACATCAAGAGCATAAAAAATTCCTGAAACAGGTTCAATAGCTTGAGTAGAGGTAACTACTTTTACTTCAATCCATTTTCCATCCATAATTGAAATCCTTTCTAATAAGAAAACTTTTTTTGAAACATAATATATTATAGAGCTTTATAAAAATAAAAACAATAGTAAATTTAAAGTTAACAAATCAAAGGTCAGTACACTATAGCACTGACCTAATCATACAACTCTATACTTTCCTCGAGCACATTTAGTTCCACTTAATTTATAAATGATAGCGGAGAGAAGCTTCTTTTAGAAATTTAGTGGAACTTTGTGATCGACGATAGTATATACTATTTAAATATGTCTTTAATCTTGTCAGTAACAGTAGATTTTTTTCCACTGGACGGACTCTCTCCACATGCTTCCATGTAAGACCTTAAAGCATCTTTTTGTTTTTCATTCAATGATTTAGGAACATCTACAATAACATTAACAAACTGTTCTCCTCTTCCATGACTGTTAACTCTAGGAACCCCTTTACCTTTTAATCTAAAAACAGTACCTGATTGAGTTCCAGAAGGTATTGTATATTTAACATCTCCATCTACAGTAGGAACAGTAATTTCAGTTCCAAGAGCTGCTTTTGGAAAACTTATATGAGTATCAATATAAATATCATTACCTTTTCTTTTGAAAACAGAATGAGATTTAACATTAATATTTATATAAACATCTCCTGATGGTCCTCCATTATTACCTGGTTCTCCCTGACCCCTAAGAGGCATAATATTACCCGAATCTACTCCTGCTGGTATATTAACTTTTAATTTTTTGTGTATTCTTTCCTTACCTGTTCCACGGCAAACATTACATGGTTCAAGTATTAATTTACCTTTTCCGCCGCATTTATCACATGTAGTTATATTTACCATATTTCCAAGTATAGTGCTTCTTTGAACTTTAATCTGCCCTGTACCATTGCACCTATCACAGGTTTTAGAATTAGTTCCAGGCTTAGCTCCAGTTCCTGAACAATTTGTGCATTTTTCATGTCTATAAATAGAAATTTCTTTTTCTACCCCAAATACAGCTTCTTCAAAGGATAAATTCAAATTTACTTCAATATCCTCACCTTTTTCAGGACCATTTCTTCTTCTTCCGGAAGAGAAACCACCGCCAAAAAATGATCCAAAAATATCGCCTAAATCTTCAAAGCCGCCCATATCACCAAATCCGCCAAATCCGCCGCTTCCTCCTGCATTAAAATCTGTAGTACCAAATTGGTCATATTGAGCTTTCTTCTGTGGATCTGACAAAACTTGATATGCTTCATTTATCTCTTTAAATTTTTCTTCAGCCTCTTTATTTCCTTGATTCTTATCTGGATGGTATTTTATCGCCAATTTTCTAAACGCTTTTTTTATATCATCATCACTTGCACCTTTTTGAAGTTCTAAAACTTCATAGTAATCCTTATTAGCCATCCATATCACCACCTAACTGACTTAAAATTAAGGGATGGGTTAACCACATCCCTTATAACATTCTTAATTTACTTCTTATTAATTTACTTCTTATCAATTTATTATTCTATCATAATAAATTCTATTTGTCATCCTCAACTTTGAAATCTGCATCAACAAAGTTATCATTGCTGCCTGCTCCAGAACCTGCATTTGCATTTGTATTTGCATTTGTATTTGTATTTGCACTTCCTGCATTATTTGGATCAAACCCTGCTGCACCTTGATTATCTGCATTAGCTTGATAAATTTTAGAAGATACTGCATAGAAAGCTTGAGTTAAATCTTCAGTTGCTTTCTTTATAGCTTCTAAATCATTGCCATTTTTAAGGTCACTAACAGTTTTTATCTTTCCTTCAATTTGAGCTTTATCTTCAGCTGAAACTTTATCACCTAAATCTTTCAAAGCTTTTTCAGTTTGGAAAGCAACTTGATCTGCATTATTCTTTATTTCAATAGCTTCTTTTCTCTTTGCATCCTCTTCAGCAAATTTCTCTGCTTCTTTAACTGCTTTATCAATTTCTGAATCTGATAGGTTAGTAGAGGCTGTAATTACAATATTAGCTTCCTTACCAGTTCCTTTATCTTTTGCAGCTACATTAACAATTCCATTTGCATCTATATCAAATGTAACTTCAATTTGAGGTATTCCTCTTGGTGCTGGTGCTATTCCTGATAATGTGAAGTTACCTAATGTTTTATTATCTGCAGCCATCTTTCTTTCACCCTGAACTACATGAATTTCAACAGATGTCTGTCCGTCAGCTGCTGTACTGAATACTTGACTTTTCTTAGTTGGAATAGTTGTATTTCTCTCAATAAGAGCAGTTGCTATTCCGCCATAAGTTTCAATTCCAAGAGTTAATGGAGTAACATCAAGAAGTAATATATCTTTTACATCACCAGTTAATACTCCAGCCTGAATAGCAGCTCCAACAGCAACACATTCATCTGGATTAACTCCTTTTGATGGATCTTTACCAGTAAAGCTCTTTACTGCATCAACTACAGCAGGAATTCTTGTTGAACCTCCTACTAAAACAACTTTATCAATATCATTTATTGATAAGCTTGCATCCTGTAGTGCTTTTCTCATAGGTTCTATAGTTGCATCAACTAAATCATGAGTTATTTCATTAAACTTTGCTCTTGTTAATGTCATATCAATGTGCTTTGGTCCAGTTGCATCTGCAGTAATAAATGGCAGATTAATATTTGATTGTGTTGAAGAAGATAATTCTATCTTTGTCTTTTCAGCAGCCTCTTTTAATCTTTGAAGTGCCATTTTATCATTTCTAAGATCTATTCCATTCTCTCTTACAAATGTATCTGCTATATAATCCATTATTCTTTGGTCAAAGTCATCTCCACCAAGTTTTGTATTACCATTTGTTGATTTAACTTCAAATAATCCATCTCCAAGTTCAAGTACTGATACATCAAATGTACCACCGCCTAAATCATAAACAAGAATCTTATGATTTGTATCTGTTTTATCCATACCATAAGCTAATGATGCTGCAGTTGGCTCATTAATAATTCTTAATACTTCAAGTCCAGCTATTTTACCAGCATCTTTAGTAGCCTGTCTTTGACTGTCATTAAAATATGCTGGAACTGTGATAACAGCTTGAGTAACTTTCTCTCCTAAATAACTTTCTGCATCAGCTTTAATCTTTTGAAGTACCATAGCAGATATTTCTTGAGGAGTATAATCCTTTCCATCTATAGTAGTTTTATAATTTGTTCCCATATGTCTTTTTATTGATGCTATTGTTTTATCAGGGTTTGTAATTGCCTGTCTTTTAGCAACCTGCCCTACTAATCTTTCTCCATTTGCCTGAAAAGAAACTACTGAAGGAGTAGTTCTAGCGCCTTCTGCATTTGCAATAACAACTGGCTCTCCACCTTCCATTACAGCTACACAGGAATTTGTTGTACCTAAATCAATACCGATTACTTTTGACATATAAATGACCTCCTAATTATTCTTTAAAATTTAATTTACATTTTTGCTCATAAATATTAAGAAAGATACTACATTTTATTAAAAACCATTATAATATTCATTTAAAATGAACTTAATTAACAACTTTAACCATGCTGTATCTTATTACTTTATCTCCTCTTTTATATCCCTTTTGAAAGACTTCAATTATTTGATTCTTACCATAGTTTTCATCTTCAACATGCATTACCGCATTATGAAAGTTTGGATTAAAACCTTCCTCTGTTGAAATTTCTTCAATTTCAAGCTTTTCAAGAGAACTTTGAAACATTTTTATTGTCATTTCAATTCCTTTTTTAATATCTTCAGCATTTCCTTCTACATCTATAGCTTTTTCTAAGCTATCAAGTGCAGGTAAAACATTTTTTAACACATCAGAACAAGCATCATTATAAATGCCTTCTTTTTCTTTTATTGTTCTCTTCCTAAAGTTGTCATATTCTGCTGAAACTCTTGCTAATCTGTCTTTTATAACATCCAATTCACTTGTGAGTTTTTTGTTTTCATCTTTTAATTTTCTATTAAACACTTCTAGCTCCTTTATTATAGAATCTGGTGTCATTTCATCTTCAGCATTTTCTTTAACTTCTTCTTTATCCTCACTCTCAATATTTAGTCCTTCAGTTTTTACACTTTCAATATCCTGATCTTCAATTTTAGCTGAATTCTCATTTTCAGAATTAGCTTCATTTTGAATGTCAGAATTTAAATCTTTAACATCGCTGCTATTATCCATTAATTATTTAATCCTCCTGATTCTCAGTATAAAACCAAAGCTTTATACTCTTTTTATTTTATTAAAATAATGCAATAAGCTTTATAGTATACTTTAAAATTTAACATAAAAAATTTATTTGAATCATCTGTCATCTAAAAAGTTGTTTGAAATATTATCATTAATTTCATAAATTATCTTATTCATTATTGAAATTATTTTTGAATAAGGCATTCTAGTAGGTCCAATTACTCCAATAGTTCCAAGAGCGTTATCATTTAAAAAGTAAGATGCCCTTATAACACTGCAGTCTTTAGCTCCTTCTATGCCATTTTCCTCACCAATTCTAACAGATATTGTTTCATTATTATCCAAAAGTCCTGATATACTGTTTCTGTTGTAAAGTAATGAAAGGATTTCTTTTGCCTTTGTAATATCATTATACTCAGGATAATTAAGTATATTTGCAGGACCTTCTAAATAAATATCAGAAATTTCTGTAGTATTTAAACTTTCGTAAAGCACAGGTATTATAGCATTATAAATCTCTTCATAACCTCTTAAATCATTATTTAAACTATTAATAACTTCTAAATTTATTTCTTCAATAGTTAAGTTATCAAGCCTTTTATTAATTACTTGACCAAGCCTTGATAATATATCATCAGTAATGGCTTTTTTCAATCTTATAACTGTATTCTTAATATTATTTCTATCTGTAACAATAACAGTTAAAACATCATGTGTGTCAATATTGATAAGCTGAATAGATTTAATTCTTTCTTTCCTTACAGATGGCTTTTTAACAATACATGTTAATTTAGTTAATTCAGAAAGAATTTCTGTTGCTTTCTTTACAATATTGTCCACTTCATACAAAGCAGCATTTAAAAGTTGATTTTTAATAATATACTCTTCTTCAACTGATAAATTAGTTACATGCATTAATTTATCAACATATAGCCTATATCCTTTGTCTGATGGCTTTCTTCCAGATGAAGTATGAAGCTGCTCCAGATAACCCATTTCTTCTAAATCAGCCATTTCATTTCTTATAGTTGCTGAGCTTATCCCTAAATCGTATTTTTTAGCAATAGTTCTAGAACCCACTGGCTCTGCTGTATTAATGTAATCATCAATTATAGCTTCTAATATTTTTATTTTTCTTTCATCAATATTCATACTATCACCTTCTTTGTTAGCACTCTATGTTGTTGAGTGCTAATTGCTATGATTAAAAAATATCACTTACAATTATTTTTGTCAATATTTTGTTATTGAAGAAATAAAATAAATTTTGATAATTACAGCCATTTAAATCTCATTTTCTTTAAATCTCTTTTTTTTTCGCCGTATTGCTCAAAGAATGAAATCACTCATTACAGTATTTGATAATTCAATTCCTTTAGATGTAAGTTTAATATTATTTCCATCATCAATAAGTAAAGAATTTTGTATATGCTTTTTAATAGTTTTTTCGTATACATCATTAATATTCATGTCAAATCTTTGAAAAAATTCTATTTTAGAAATTCCTTCTATCTTTCTAAGACCTAGAAACATAAATTCTTCAATAAAATCTTTATCAGTATTTTTATACTCTTCTATTTCAGCATTTCCATTAATATTAATTAACTTAATATATTCATTTATATCTTTTGAATTATTATATCTTATGCCATCTACAAAGGAATGAGCTGCGGCTCCGCATCCAATGTAATCATCTAAATTCCAATAGGTTAAATTATGTCTGCATCTAAAACCAGGCAAAGAAAAATTTGATATTTCATATTGATTATATCCATACTTTTTTAACAATTCTATAGCAATATGATACATTTCTCTCTCATCATCTTCTTGAGGAAGTTCCAGCTCTTTACTGTTTTTATAAAAAGCTGTTCCTTCTTCTATTATTAATCCATAGCTTGAAATATGATCTGGTTTAAGTTTTATTACAGCTTGAAGAGTTTCTTTAAAATCCTTTATGCTTTGCTTTGGAAGTCCAAACATTATATCAATATTAATATTATTAAAGTTTAATTTTCTAGCATTATTGTAAGCTTCTTCAAACTGTTTTACATCATGAATTCTTCCAAGCTCTTTTAATAGTTTATTTTGAAAACTTTGAAGTCCTATACTAAGCCTGTTTACGCCCATGGACTTAAACAGTAAAAGTTTTTCCATTGTTAAGCTGTCTGGATTACACTCTACTGTAAATTCTATATTTTCATCCTTATTTATCTTTAAAATAGTATTCTTTATCTTCTCCCACGCATCCAATGACAAATAGGTGGGAGTACCCCCACCTATAAAAATTGTTTTAATTTTTTTATTCTTAACTGCTTCATAAATTTCACAGCATAGAGCTTCTGCATAGGAGTTCATTAAATTTTCACTATTAGTATAAGATGGGAAATCACAATATAAACATTTTTTTTTACAAAATGGAATATGAATATATAGAGATATTCCCTTATTCTTATTTATAAAATTCAATTATATCCTCTCCAATTTATTCTACTTTAAGTACAGACATAAATGCTTCCTGTGGAACTTCTACTGTTCCTATCTGCCTCATTCTCTTTTTACCTTCTTTCTGCTTTTCAAGCAGTTTCTTCTTTCTTGTTATATCACCGCCATAGCATTTTGCAAGCACATCTTTTCTTAAAGCTTTTACAGTTTCTCTAGCTATAATTTTTGCACCCACAGCTGCTTGAATAGGTATTTCAAACTGCTGCCTTGGTATAATTTCCTTAAGCTTTTCTGCAATACCTCTGCCTTTATTGTATGATCTCTCTTCAGGCACTATCATAGAAAGAGCATCTACAACATCTCCATTTAATAATATATCAAGCTTAACCAGCTTTGTTTGAATGTATCCTTTAAGCTCATAATCTAGAGATGCATATCCTCTAGTTCTAGACTTTAATGCATCAAAAAAATCATATATAATTTCATTTAATGGTATATCATAATGAAGCATTGCTCTTGTAGTTTCAATATATTCCATGTTTATATATGTTCCTCTCCTGTTTTGACAGAGTTCCATAACTGGACCTACATATTCTGTAGGAGTTATAATTGATGCACTGACAACAGGTTCCTCCATATACTTAATTACAGTTGTTTCTGGCAGATTAGTAGGATTCGTTATTTCAATTAATGTATCATCTGTTTTTGTAACTTTATATATTACCGAAGGAGCCGTAGTTATTATATCCAAATCAAATTCACGTTCTATTCTTTCCTGAATAACCTCCATATGAAGCAATCCTAAAAAGCCGCATCTGAACCCAAAGCCTAAAGCTATTGATGTTTCCGGCTCAAAAGAAAGAGCAGCATCATTAATTTGAAGTTTCTCAAGTGCTTCTTTAAGCTCTATGTATTTAGCTCCATCTACAGGATATATTCCACTGAATACCATAGGTATAGCTGGTCTATAGCCATCTAATGGCTTCTCTGCAGGTCTTTCACTATATGTTATAGTATCTCCAACTCTTGCATCTCTTACATTTTTAATAGAAGCTGTTAAATAACCAACATCTCCTGCCTTTAATTCACTTATAGGTGTAAAGCCAGGTGAAAAAACACCAACTTCAGTTACATCATATATTTTATTTGCTGCCATAAGTTTAATCTTTGTGCCAGCCTTTACAATACCTTCTTTTAATCTTATATAACAAACAACACCTTTATAACTGTCATAATATGAATCAAAAATCAAGGCTTTAAGTGGAGCATCTTCATCACCAGTTGGAGCAGGTATTTTCTCAACTATAGCTTCAAGAACCTGTTCAATATTTAGTCCTGACTTTGCTGAAACCATTGGTGCATCTTCAGCTTCAATACCAATAACATCTTCAATTTCACTTTTAACTTCCTCAGGTCTGCTGCTTGGCAAATCAATTTTATTAATAACTGGAACAATTTCAAGATTATGATCTGAAGCTAAGTAACAGTTTGCAAGAGTCTGTGCCTGAATTCCTTGAGTTGCATCAACTACAAGTACAGCACCCTCACATGCCGCTAAACTTCTTGAAACTTCATAATTAAAATCAACATGACCAGGGGTATCGATAAGATTTAAAATATATTCTTCGCCTGAAGGCCTTTTATAAATAAGCCTTGCAGCCTGTGACTTTATTGTAATACCTCTCTCTCTTTCAATATCCATATTATCTAGTATTTGCTCTTCCATTTCCCTTTTAGCAATTGTTCCTGTTTTTTCTAAAAGTCTGTCAGCTAATGTTGATTTACCATGATCTATATGTGCAATTATTGAAAAATTTCTTATATATTTCTGCCTATTACTTTGCATTTGTTTTTCCCCCATTTATAAAATCATCAAATAAAATAAATTATACCATAAGTTGATGTAGATGTGTCAACAAATATGATATTGGATATTAAAAGAAAATTTCTTATTTTATCAGTGATATAATTTTTTTCATCAATAATTTTTTTATATAAATAATTAAATGTGTTTACTATACTGTTTTTTATATTTGTAAGTGCCTGATTATTTAAATAAATTATATATTTTGATGTTTCAAATTTCAAATTAAAAGGTTTTGAATTATAAGTTACCTTTATAGATGATTTATCTTTAATAAAATCAGGCAGTTCACTGCTTATTTTTACAAATCCTGTGAAAATTACTAATAACCATATTAAAATTAAAAAAACATATTTTTTCATAAATAAAAAGTACCTCCATTATAAAATATATATTTATAATGATGTACTTTTTTATATTTTTTTATTCAATTATTACTATTAATATATTCTGAAAATACTTTTGCTAAGAATTTTCCTGTTGTTTTTGTTTCTGTAATAGTATTAGATTCATTCCCTACTTCTATTAAAACTGAGTTATTGCTTTTAGTTTGATTAAAACAATATATTCCATGATTATATTCTAAATTACCCTTGCAAAGGCCTGGAAAATCTTTATTTAAAATACTAATAAGTTTATTAACTACATCAACATTTTTTTGATAGTGAGGGTTATTTTTTGCAGTTACAAACATTGTTTTTGCTGCACTAGCGCCATTAATTATAACAGATTCAGGATGTTTTCCATCATAAGAAGAATCTCTATGAAGATCTACTACAAGTTTAAAATCTCCATATTGGCTAAGATACTTGTCCACGGTTACTGATGAACGGCTGTAACTGTTATTGTATACTTCATCATGAATAGTTTTATCATGAACAACTGAAATACCATAAGTATTTTGAAGTTCACTTGCTATAGCATCTCCAACTGCACATACATTTTGTGTCTGATCTTCATTATCAGGCTTTCCAGGCAGATAGCTTTCCCCAGTATGTGTATGATAAATTAATATTTGAGGTTTACCATCAGTAACCTTTGGAACTTGTGTAGGTGTCACAACTGCATTTACAGCTACACTGCTGTCATCACTATTTTTAATAACTTCATTAGCAGCTAATTGATAGGAATCAATATTACTTTTATATTGTATTGTTTTTACTTCACTATTTTTTGCACAAGCAATTTCCTTGCTAATAATTACATCAGGTTCATTTACATTAATTCCAAGAAAATTCAAAATACTATTTTTAATAGAAAATGTATTTTCAACCATATCTTCAGGATCTAAAGTTGACACCTTAGCGGACGGTACAGAATAGTTTAAAATCTGTAAATACAATAAATTTGTTCTCAAATTATTAGCTGAAGTAGATGCTTTAACAGTAAAAGGTATAATCATGGTAAACATAATTATTATCATTATTACTAATATGCTTAGTTTTAAAATAAAACTATTACTTATTTTGTTAGTATCTACAATTTTCAATACTAATCCCCCCCATATTTTGCTTAAGTAAAATATACTATCCTCGGTCAAAAAGTTCCACTAAATTTTTAAAAGAAGCTTCTCTCCGCTATCATTTATAAATTAATTGGAACTAAATGTGCCCAAACAAAGTATATAACATTATAATTTATTTAAATTTACATAACATTATATGAGGTGATTAATATAAATATAACCTGCTTATGCAGGCTATAAATTAATTTAAATATTTGTTTATTTCATCTAAGTTTAATGCTGGCTGCAAAGCCATATTTATACCTGATGATATTATTTTTGATAATGAATCAATTACCATATCAACTTCTTTTGGTGTAACCATTAAATTACCAACACTAGGCGGAAGTATTTCTTCAATCATCTTCTGCTTTTCTTTTCTATTAATTGATTTCAGCATATTATAAAATTCAGAACCGCTGCTCGCTTGATTAGCCATTTCATCTATTACTAAATCTATTGTATCATTAGCCATCGTTGCTGCATCTACAACTGTGGGAACTCCTACAGCAATAACAGGTACCCCTAAAGTCCTTTCGCTTATTTCCATTCGCTTGTTTCCAACTCCAGAGCCAGGAGAAATTCCTGTATTACCAATTTGAATTGTATTATTAACTCTTTCCATTTTTCTTGATGCTAAAGCATCTACACAAATTATTAAGTTAGGTTTTATTTTTTCTACAATTCCTTTAACAATTTCTAAAGTTTCTATTCCTGTTATTCCAAGAACACCAGGAGCTATAGTACAAACAGGTCTTATGCCTTCATCTATACTATCAGGAACCAATTGTTTTAAATGCCTTGTAACCATAATTTTTGATACTACTTTAGGTCCTAAAGCATCAGGAGTTACATTCCAATTTCCAAGCCCAACTACCATAGCAGTCATGCTGTCTTCTAATTTAGTGATTAGTCTTAATTCATTACATAATACTTTGCTCACATCCTCCATTGAATATGAATCATAATGAGCAAATTCAGGCAGTTCGATTGTGATATATGTACCTATTGACTTTCCCATGGTTTTTTCTCCAATTTCATCAATAATTCTTACATTTGATATTTTTATATCACCATCATTATATTCTTCTATTTTAACTCCAGGAATTTCTCCATTTTTATCTTTTTGGCATAATTCCCTTGCTTCAATTGCTAAATCAGTTCTTATACCCATAATAACCGCCCTTTCTATAACTTATACTTTCCTTCGCCACATTTAGTTTTAATAAATTTATAAATCATAACAATATGAATCTTCTTTCAGAAATTTATTAGAACTTTGTGACTTATGACAATATGTTTCATATATTTTCATAATTACTTTTGATAGTATTACCAATTATTTTATCAAATATACCAATAATAATTTTAAATTTTACTTGAAGTGACTAGAAATAAATGCTATAATATGCTTTGTTGAATAATAGGTATATATATGCACTTATCCCCATAGCTGCATTATCCTATAAAACCACAAGGGGGTGAAAATAATGGCAAATATTAAATCCGCTCAGAAAAGAATAAAAGTAACTGAGACAAAAACTCTTAGAAATAAGATCATTAAATCAGCACTTAAAACTATTATTAAAAAGTTTGAAACTGCTGTAGCAAGTGGAAATGCTGAAGAAGCTAAAGTTACATATTTAAGCGTAACTAAATCTTTAGATATGGCTGCTTCAAAGGGTATTATCCATAAGAATCTAGCTGCCAGAAAAAAATCAAGATTAGCAGTTAAGTTAAAAGCATTATCAGCTTAACTTTTCTCAATAAATTAACCGGTGTATAATACCGGTTATTTATTTTTTATAAAATAACATTAATAATAAGCAGTTCCATTTGAATTTTTAGATTTACTGAAGAACTTTTTATAATTTTCTCAGTACTAAGGCATTTATCTAATGCATTTTTAAGCTGTTTTACTGTAAATTTCCTGCTTTGCATTATCATTTTATCACAAATATATGGATTTAGTTTTAGCTCAGAAATCAAGTTCTCTTTTTTCTTACCATCTTCAATTCCTGCCTTAATGTTAAATAGAAGCCTAAACTGCCTTTCTATCATAAATAAAATCATAGGTATTTTTTCACCTTTAAAAATCAATTCATTTAAAATATCAAGTGCTTTTTCAGGCTTTTTTTGTGCTAAAGAATCTACTAAATCAAAAATATCATTATCAGATTTTTGAGGCAGCATAAGTAAAATATCATTTTTAGTTATTTCCCTTTCATCTGTAAATGAGCACAGCTTTTCTACCTCATTAAAAATAATATTCATATCTGGATCTACATTTTCACAAAAAAATTTAAGTTCTACTTTACCAATATCTTTTTTATTATCATCAAAGATCTTTTTTACCTTTTTTTCAAGATACATTCCTTTTAATTTATCAAATTTAATACAGTAAGCTTTTTTTTCAAGCTTCTTAATCTTACTGCTTACTTTTTCTCTTTCATCTTCAAAAACATAATAAACTATTAATATAGTATATGGAGCTGGATTCTCCAAATATTTATATAATACATTAAATTTATTGTTTCCTTCTTTTTCATTGCTGTCTCCGCCTTTTAAAAAGCTGCTTCGATATACTACTACTATTTTCTTATCACTCAAAAAAGGAGCTGTTTCACATACATTTATAACTTCTTCTAAGCTTGATGAATTTCCATCAAACTGAATATAATTTAAATCTATAAAATTCTTATCTAAAACAGTTTTCTTCATTTGACTTATATTTTCTTTCATCAATTGTTCTTCAATTCCATAAAATATATAGTTTCCATCTATATTACCCTTGTTTATTTTATTTTGCATCTCATCTATATTCATAAAAACACTCCATTATATTTAACTTAAAGAATATACTTTATTTGAAATAATCATATACTTTATAAAATCTTTATCTGATAAAATTAAACTATTATTATTTCCAAAATACTTTTTCTTAGGTAGTTCAATTATAACACATTTTTCATCTAAATCCTTTAACTTATCAGAATATCTGGTAAAAACTATTTTTCTATTATTAGAATGTAAATTTAAATCAATAGCTTTATATTTTTTACCATAGTCTGAAGAAACCGAAAATATTAAGTTATTATTAAACTTTATAGTACATCCATTTTGAAAATTGTTTATCACCTTGTCTGCACCATACTTACTGCAAAGATTAGACTTTTTATCTTTTGTATCATTTGTAAGTAAAATAGTTTCGGAGTGATATTTTAATAAGATATTATCATAAGATCCAGAATTTAAGACTTGAACTTCAGGGAAAACATAATAATTTTTAAAAATTATTAATACAAACATTAATGCAGGAACTAAAATAAATTTCTTATGATTATATTTAACTAAGATATAACTAACAATAACAGAAAGTAATACAATTCCATCCAAAAATCCTGCACTAACAACAGGAGGTGAAAGCTTTAAAAGAATATAATCTGCTCCATCTAAAGCTATTAATAAATTCTTTAATAAAAAGTTTAAAAACTTAAAAATAAAATTTATTTTCATAAATATAAGTGCTGAATTTCCTATAATTACAATAGCTGAATATATTGGAGCTAAGAAAATATTTCCTAAAATAAATCCCCAGCTTATATTACCAAATGTCATAGCAGCATATGGCATAGAAAAAGTCTGTGCACTAAATGTTAAGCTGATAGATTCATTAATTTTCGTTGGCAGAAAGTAAAAAAATCTTTTTAGTTTTTTATAAAATAATATTATTCCAAGAGTCGCCAGTATAGTTAAGATAAAACCAGAATTTAAAACATAAAATGGCTTATAACAAAGAATTATCATAGCTGAAAGGCTCAATGATGATAAACCATCATACTTTTTACAGAATTTTTTTGATAATTTTAATGTAATTATCATTATAAAGGATCTTATAGTTGCTGGCTGAAGTCCTGTAAAAATAATGTATACAATTGAAATTAAAGATGCAGGTATCATACCTAACAAACATTCAATTATTTGAAATATAAGTGCAATATGAAATCCAGATACACTAACTGCATGAATTACACCTAACTGCTGAAATTGGTTTTTCTGATTTTGAGTTAGATTTTTAGTATCACCAAAGCAAAGAGACATAACTATAGCTGATTTTTCACTACCTAAACTTTCAGAAAACTTACTACTGATTTTTCTTTTAATATCATAAAGATAATATATATAATCTTTATTACATTTTTTGATTTTATAAGCATTAAATTGACCAACAATACCATTAGCATAATCCGCTTTTGGCTTGAAGGTGCCATATGCAGTTATATTTCTTCCTTCTTCTAAATTAGCTTCATTACTATACAGCAAAATATCTTTTCCATTAAACTCTGCAATTGAATAATTATTTTTATTCTGTATAATCCTTAATTTTATACTATTAGATTTATAACTTATATCAAAATAAAGCATAAAAGTAACAATACCAATTAAATAAAAAAATAAAATAATTATAAAAAATCTTTTATTAATTGTAAAAAAAATTATAAGTAAAAAAGATGCAGCTAAAATTAAAGCTGCACCCTGCATAAAACTATCTTTAATCATATAAGAGGAAAGGCATCCTAAAAAGATTGAAACAGCAAAATAAACTAAAGGTTTTTTCATCATTTTGTACTGCTTAAAATATTTGGAACACTGTAAGGTTCAAGCTTAAAATCTCTATTATTGCTTACTTCTAATGTTATCTGAACTAATTTTACGCTTGGGTCAAAATTTATTTCCTTAACAGCAGGTATTCCATCTTTACCTTTCATTTTAAAATATAAATCTGTAATTTCTTGTGCAGCTTCCTTTGTCAGCTTATCATAGCTAAAAAAGTAATCCTCTTCTGGAATGTTTAAAAACTCCGTTGTACTGCCTTTAATAACAGTTTCAAATATGTTTTCAAACACAAATACCACCTCCATAATTTATTTTATCCAAATTGTATTGATTTAATCATGGAGAAATGAGGATACTAATTTTTATCTTTTTTTAATTTAAAATAAGTAATTAATGAGACTTCAATTATTACAAAAATAAGAATTACTATTATATCAGCTATTTTTAAGGAATCTGAAAAATGTACAATTTCTTTTGATATAAAAATCATAGAAAATTGTATAATTGAGCCAAATAAAATAAATAAATTAGATTTTCTATTTTTAAATATAGAAGAATCAAAGAAAGCATAAATTAAAAATAATTCTGAAAGCGAAACTAATTCAAAAATAGTAAATTTGCTAAAAACGCCATAATTACTAATAATAAGTATTAAAAATGATGATATTATCATGTAACATATTTGTATTATAATTTTTTTATCTATAAAGTTCTTAAAAATATATTTATCAATTGAAAAACTTTCAAAACTTTTAGGATCACTTTTTATTTGATGATATAATACAATTGAACTTAACATAATGCTGTATATATTAAACCATATAATTTCAATAAAGGTAAATACAGCTTTTTGACAAAACAGCAGTCCTAAAATTGATAAAGAACCTTGTATAATATTGCAAACTATATAATAGGAAATTATTGTAAAAATAATAAATAAAGCTTTTTTACTATTTTTAAATATATTTATTATATTTAAAAAAATCGTATTTTTCAAATAAATATCAGAAGTATTTTTAATGACATCACTGCAATTATCTCCAACTGCAATGCTTACATTACTTTTTCTAAGTGCTGATATATCTGAAAGTTTAGTTCCTCCAAAAGCAGATTTATATCCTTGTTCCATAAACATTTTACTAATTCTTAATTTCTGTTCAGGTTTTACTTTTGAGAAAATATTATAATTTTTAATATTTTTTTCAAGCTCATCATCTGTAATATTATCTAATTCAACATTTGAGATAACGTTCTCATCACTGAAAATTAAATTATCAGCTTTTCCAAAAGCAGTTGCAGTTAATTTGTTTTCATCAGTAAAAATTACTGGTTGTATATTATTATTTTTACAAAATTCTATACTTTCAGCTAAGCCTTCATTAATTGGATTTTCAACAGCTGCAATGCCAACAAAAACAAGATTACTCTCTATATTCTCTGATAAACTTGGCTTATATGTAAAATTTCTATAAGCATAAGCTATAACGAAAAAACCTTCACAGCAGAATGAATTATCTATTTCTTTATACTTTTCAATATCTTCTGTTGCAATTGCTTTTTCTATGCCATTTTTCAAAATATGTGTACATTTAGTAAGTAAATTTTCTACTGAACCTCTTGTATATGATCTGTAACTAATATTTTTAAATTTATATAATCTTGTTACTACAGTCATCATATCTCTATCTGAATCATATTGTATCTGAAATATTCTAGGATTTTCTTTTAGAATCTCTGACTTAATAACATTATATTTTTCTCCCAGTTTTATAAAAGCTCTTTCTGAAATTTCATTAATAGAATTAGGATGCTGTATATACTCTGAAATAGAGTCATTACATATAAGCGCAATTTTAAGCATACTATATGTAATTTCATCTAAGCCTTCCATATCCGTTAAATTAATTAATTTTTCACTAGAATACATTTTAACAACATTCATTTCACTCTTACATAGTATTCCAATTTTATCTAAACACAATACATTAATATCTGTAAACTCTTTAACTACAGATAAATCTTTAAAAACAGCTCCATTTTTCTTAAATTCCTTTAAAATTAAATATGAAATCATAACAATTAATATAATACCAATAACAGGCATCACGGAAAGTGCAATAATATCAGCATTAATTAGTACTTCATTCATATGTTTATTTAAAATAAGTCCAAAAATTATAGAAATAATAAAAATACCTGCAGAAATTTTACTTAGAATATCAATAATTTTATATAAGCTTGTCTTAAAAGTATTGTCATTTTCATTCTCTTCGATAAACATATTAATAACATTATCAATTTGAGTATCCTTACCTTCAGCTATTACAATTCCTGTTGCACTTCCATTAACTACCACAGAAGATTTAAAAAGAATATTCTTCATCTCTGATAAAGAAAGCTCATCTTCATCTATTTTAGCTTCATACTTTTCAGAAACATAAATTTCTCCTGTAACAGCTGTTTCCTTAACTTTTAAATTATCACTTTCAATTATCCTTAAATCTGCAGCAGCAGATTCACCCTTGTCCACAAATACAATATCTCCAATTACTAATTCTTCAGAAGATATCTTCATTATTTTTCCTTCTCGAACTATTTTGGCATATCTAGGATTCAATTTTTCTAACTCATTAAGTTTTTTAGAATTTTTAAATTCATTTATGAACATAAGAAAAGTATTAACAAATAAAATTAGGAAAACAACAATTGATTCAATAATCATATTATTGATTAAAAAAATGCATGATATAAGAACCATAATTAATATAAAAAGCCAAACTTGTTTAATCAGGCTTTTTATATTATTATTTAATGTTTTATTTTTAGAATTTATAACAGCTTTTTCATTTTTGTTTTTTGAAAGCATTTCCACTTGGCTTAAGCTTAACCCATTCCTTGCATCACTGTTCAACTTTTCTACAACATCACTCCAAGAATTGCTATACCATTCTTTCATAAAGGAAACCCCTCCTGTAACAAATAATAATTACTGAATTTTTAACTAGAACATTCCTCCGTTCCAGCCCCAATTACCCTGTGCTACCTCAGTAAATATAACATAAATATTTTCTCCAGAAATGGACAACTCCTTGGTAAATGTTTTGCAAACCTCTGATGTAAAAGTTTCCTTCTCTTTATTTGATTTTATACCTAAAATCTTAACTTCAATAACAGCGGCCTTTTCTTTTTTTTCACCTTTAAAATAAATCGTTTCTTCTTCATTAAAGCCTACAAAAAGCCAGTCTTCACTTTTCCCAAGAACATCCTGCATAAGCTTACCAAGCTTTGCTTTAAGTATATCTTTCTTTTCATCTGATAATTTCATTGTTATTGTTGAACTAATATAAGGCATTTTAAAACACTCCTTTTAATTTTTATTATTATATAATGCATTATGTTTATTAAATATATAAATTATATCATTTCCATAAATAAAGGTAAATATTTTTGTCAAATTAACTTGAATTATTATAATATACTATCCTTGTCACATTTAGTTCCAATTAATTTGTGAATGATAGCGGAGAGAAGCTTCTTTTAGAAATTTATTGGAACTTTGTGACGAGGATAGTATAAAATCCTATTTCCAAAATTCCCTTAATTGTTTTTTTAGCATCATCATATTACCTACTCTAAAACTCGGAAACCACTCTTTAGGAAATAACTGCATATAACTTTTACTAGTGAACCTCTCATCTATAAGCAATATAATTCCTCTATCAGTTTCTGTTCTGATTACCCTTCCAGCTGCTTGTAATACTTTGTTCATTCCTGGATACATATACGAATATTCATATCCTGAATTATTCTTTTTGTTAAAATAGTCTTTAATAATATTTCTTTCAAAGCAAATTTGAGGCAGCCCGACACCTACTACAATAGCTCCTATCAATCTATCATGTTTTAAGTCTATTCCTTCAGAAAATAAACCGCCTAATACACAAAAGCCTAAAATTCTATCGTTTATATTTTGCTTAAATGATTCTAAAAATTTATCTCTTTCTTCTTCAGTCATATTATTAGATTGTATTGTTGTATTGATATCTGGATATCTATCTATAAAAACAGTATAAACTTCATTCATATACTTATATGATGGAAAAAACACTATATAATTACCATGTTTCTGTTCTAAAACTACTTTTATATAATCAGCTATTATTGAATATGTTTTGTCTCTATTATTGTATTTTGTTGATATATTATCAGCAATTAATATAGCCCTATTCTCTATATCAAAAGGCGAAGACAGCCTTATTGTATAACTGTCTTTTCCACCGCCTAAAATATCCGAAAAGTAGTCAATTGGCATTAATGTTGCAGAAAAAAATACTGCTGATTTTCCTCTCTTTACTGCTTCACTTAACAAGTATGATGGATCAAGACAAAACAATTTAATCTTAGTATCATCTTTGCTGTTTTCGACATATGTAATGTATCTTTCATCATACAATTCTGCTATTCTCATAAATGTTAGTACACTAAAATACATTTCAAGCATTTTTTCATGCAATTCGCTCTCTTCATTCCTTACAAGCCATTCCTCAGATTCACTTATAAATTGATTAATTAATGGATATATGTCTTTAGGTTCATTTTCTTGAACATAATAACTATCATCATTACATTGTTTTTTCATAGAAATCATAAATTGATTTATTTTGTTCAAAGATTTAGCAATTCTTGGTTCTTTATCTTTTAACAATTTCTTTAATTCCAAAACAGGCTTTTTATAAATTTCAGCAGAAAACATTTCTCTTGCTCTATCTACAAGATTATGTGCTTCATCTATAAGAAAAGTGAATTCACCTGAATTGTCAGTAAAAAACCTTTTAAGATATACCCTAGGATCAAAAACATAATTATAATCACAAATTACACAATCAGCCCAAAGAGTCAAATCTAATGAAAATTCAAATGGACAAATTTTATGTTTTCTAGAATAACTTTCAATTACTGACCTTGTAAAATAATTTTCCTGCTGAATTAAATCAAGGATTGCATTATTAACTCTGTCAAAATGTCCTTTTGCAAATTCACAATACTCAGGATTACAGATAGACTTTTCTTTAAAGCATATTTTATCCTTTGCAGTGAGTGTTATTGTCTTAAACTCAAGACCTTTTTCTTTCATTTTAATAAATGCTTCTTCAGCCACATCTCTAATAATAGTTTTTGATGTAAGATAGAAAATCTTTGATGTATGTCCTTCAGCTATTGCCTTTATTGTTGGAAATAATGTTGATATAGTCTTTCCTATACCTGTTGGAGCTTGAATAAATATTTTTTTATTTTGGACAATAGTCTTATATACTGAAACAGCCAATTCCCTCTGACCTTTTCTGTATTTTTCAAAAGGAAATTTCAATTCCTTTATTGAATCATCTCTCTTATTAATCCAATCACTTGTAACTGATGCCCAAATTAAGTATTTATCAATCAAACAATAAAAGGACTCTCTTATTTCATCATAATTAATAATTTTTATAAACCTTTTGATTTCATAAGTTTCAATTTGATAATATGTTAATTGAATTCCTATTTGATCAAGATTATTCTGCTCACAATAAATAAAGGCATAACATTTTGCTTGTGACCAATGTGTCTCATTATAATTTTCATCTATATATTCTAAAGGTCTGCTTGTAGTCTTAATTTCGTCAATTGTAATTATATCAGCACTTGAGATAATACCATCTGCACGTCCCTCTATAATAAAATTAAAACCTTTATATTCTAAAGGATACTTTAAAGATACTTCTGATATATAACCTTTATCCTTATCTTTATTTTCCTTTTGAATCTTTTGATGAGCTTTAGTTCCCTCAAGTGCTCTAGAACTGCCCATAAATTTTGAGTCTATGTCACCAGACCTCATAATAAATTCGACTAAATTCCTAACAGATATTTTTATTTTATTTTTTTCTAAGTCTTTCATACCTGCAAATCCTCACTCTGAATAAAAAATATTAATTTCTATACTATCCTCAGTCACAAAATTCTAATAAATTTCTAGGAAAGCTTAACCTTATATATTATTGCTTTATTTTAATTAACTGATATAATCTAATTATACCATTTATTTTAATTTATTTTTTTTATTTATGAAAGGTAATATACAATTATGCTGATTAATGAACAAATACTTAATAATATTCATTATTATATTTATGTTTTTACTGTTTATTCATTTATTGGATGGAGCTTAGAAACACCTTTTCACTCTTTCTATGCAAAAAAATTTATAAATAGGGGCTTTTTATATGGTCCATTCTGTCCTATTTATGGTGTAGGCTGCATGCTCCTCGTTAAATTTTTAAGTCCGCTTAAGTATAATATAATTATTTTATTCGTTACATCTGTTGTAGTAGCCTCAACTCTTGAATACTTTACTGGACTTGCAATGGAAAAATTATTTGACAGTAAGTGGTGGGATTACAGTGATAATAAATTTAATTTTCAAGGAAGAATATGCCTTCAGTACTCATTGTTTTGGGGTTTAGGCTCTGTATTTGTAATAAAAGTACTTCATCCTTTTGTAAAAAAAATGCTTAACATGATTCCACTGCAATACTCAATATACATATGCTTAATAATAATTATTTACTTTACTATTGATTCAATTTTTACGCTTATATCTGTTATTCAGCTTAAAAATTACTTAGAGCAGCTTTCTCAATTATCATCAGAAATTAAAGAAAGACTTGGAAACATGACTGCAATTGCAATAGATAAAGTTGGAGACATAAAAAGCAGTGCTGCAGACAAAGCTTCTGAATTAAGAAGCTCAGCATCACATAAGGTTGGTGGACTTAAAACCTCTGCTACAGAAAAAGTTGATGTTATAAAAAATTCAGCATCAAATAAAGTTACTGAATTTGAAAAAGCAGTACAGGATTTAAAAGTTAAATATGAAAATTTACTTCATAAAGCAACAAGCAATTCAGCAAGACTTATAAAAGCGTTCCCTTATTTAACTTCTAAAAAATTCAATCAATCAATAAAAGATATTAAAAAAAGTATAAATAAAAATTTTAAAAACCCAAGATAAAAATTCTTGGGTTTTATTATTGTGAACTGATTCACTTATAGAAGATTTTAGAATTCTGCTATTTTTGTTAAATTTTCTTCTCTATAGCATCAATAACTGTTTTAAGAGCCTTAATTCTAGAATACATCTTTGAATTTGATTCTATTATAGTCCAAGGTGCTCTTGTGGTACTGGTTTTAATTAGCATATCATTAGCAGCATCCTCATACCTTTCCCATTTTTCCCTGTTTCTCCAGTCTTCATCGGTTATTTTCCACTGTTTTTCAGGAGTATTCATTCTTTCATTAAATCTAGCAAGCTGCTCATCCTTATCAATTTGAAGCCAGAATTTAATTACAACTGCTCCAAAATTAATAAACTGTTCTTCCATCTCATTAATTTCTTTGTAAGCTCTATTCCATTCTTCATATGAACAAAAACCTTCAACTCTTTCAACAAGCACTCTTCCATACCAGCTCCTGTCAAATATAGTTATGTGGCCAGCTTTAGGGAATTCGTTCCAAAATCTCCATAAATAATGATGAGATTTTTCAACTACATTAGGTGCTGCTATAGGTACAACCTGATAACCCCTTGGATCTAAATTCTCAGTAATTCTTTTTATATTTCCTCCTTTACCAGCAGCATCCCAGCCTTCATATACTATTACAACAGGAATACGCCTTGTGTAAAGTTCATGTTCAATTACACGCATCTTATTCTGATATTTTTTTAACTTTTCTTTATATTCCTCTTTTGAAATTGAAACTGATAAATCAATATTACGAAGTATAGATGACTTTACAAGATTGTCTCCATTACATTGAGTATTATTTTGCAGGATGCTTGAAGTTGATGGTGCTTCAGCCTTCTCTTTTGCTGCATTTATTGCATTTTCTAAATTTAATATAATACTTGTAAATACTTTTACCTCTGCAAATTTTCTGTCATTACCTTCAATTATAGTCCATGGTGCATAATCTTTATCTGTCTTTTCTATCATCTCTTCTGTTATTTTAATGTACTTTTCATACTGTTCATGATGTTTCCAATCATCCTTAGTAACTCTCCAAGCTGTAGAAGGATTGCTTTCCAATTCTAAAAATCTTTCCTTTTGTTTTTCTTTACTTATATGTATAAAAAATTTCATAATGATATTTCCATCATCAGATAATTGTCTTTCAAAAGAATTTATATCTTCAAATGTACTTTTTATCTCATTTCCCTCTATATCATTATCAATTCTTTCTACAAGAGTTCTTCTATACCAGCTTTTTTCAAAAATAGCTATTCTGCCTTTTGCAGGCGTTTTAACCCAAAACCTCCAAAGGAAAGGTCTCATCATTTCATCTTGATTTAAATAATTTGTTGTATAAACATTAAATCCTCTAGGATCTAATGGAAGTATTAATTCATTAATTAATGTTCCCTTGCCTGAAGCTCCCCAACCTTCAAAAACTAACATGATAGGAATATTCAACAATTTAGCTTCTCTTTGAAGCTCTCCAAGCTTAATCCTTAAGTCAGCCATTATTTCTTCGTATTCCTTTTTTTTAATTTTTTGAGATAAATCTAATTCTGAAAGCATAGTTCTTCTCTCCTTACCAAAAAAATTATAAAATCATTATACCATTTATTTTTACATAAATATACTATCCCCTCTCACAAAGTTCCACTAAATTTCTAAAAGAAACTTTTTTCTGATATCATTTACAAATTAACATAAAAAACTCCGGCAAAAGCCGGAGTAAATTAGCTATTATATATTTTTTTATTTTCATCACATGTTATACTAATGCTTCTTCCACTAATAAAAGTATTTAATATAACCTTATGTCCCCACAAATCTACAATGTATTTTAATGTTGATTCGGCATATGCCATATTAAGCTCCTTACCATCATACACATGCTCTAATGTAAGAGTCTTATCGCTCTTTGACATATCCGAGATTCTTATGTACGGAATAGTTCCCATGCCGCAGGAACTGCTTAAAGTATTTCTAACCTCTATCCATCCATCTTCGTCAGATATATTTTTTATTATATAATCATTATCTTTTTTAAAATATTCAAATAAATTCAATTCTTCACATAAATCACGTGTCAAATATCTTCTGATAAATGATTCATCTCTTTCCATATACCTGACTTCAAATATTTTCTTTTCTCCATACCTTTCCATAAGGGATTTATATATTTCAAATCCTATATAATATGGATTTATACTGCCTGGAATTGGAGTTATAACATCATTGTGGCGTTTAATAAATTCAAGATAAAGCTGACTATCAAGGTTAAGCTTTTTCAAAATATTGTAATGCCAAAAGCTTGCCCAGCCTTCATTCATTATTTTTGTTTCAATCTGAGGAATAAAATACTTTGTTTCCTCTCTTACAATGTCTAGGATATTTCTCTGCCACTCAGCAAGCTCACCATATTTAGAAATAAAATATAGTATATCATCCTCTGGCTTTAAAGGAATTTTTGTAATATCAGCCATATCTATTGGAACATTTGGCACTAATATATCCCTATTGCTGTTTTTCTCTTTATAATCATCAACTATTCTCTTCTTGATTTCAGAATTACTTATCCTTTTTTCACCAATTACTCTTGATGTCTGAAACCTTATTGAATGAGATGCATCAAGAACTTTTTCAACGCCTTCATAACCTATACTAGGATCATTTACATAGCTTCTTATAATATCAGCATGATTTTTAAACATTTCTACAGTATATTTTGCATCAGTGCCCTCTCTAAAAAGCCTGTTATTTTTAAAGAAATCATTATGACCATAAACATGAGCTATAGTAAGTATCTGCAAAAGCAGCGTATTATCTTTCATCAAATAGGCAATACAAGGATCTGAATTAATAACCATTTCATAAGGCAGACCTGTCAAATTATATTTATGAAGGGTTTTTAGTTTTTCGTAAGCCTTTCCAAAACTCCAGTGAGGATATCTGGAAGGCATTCCAACATAGACTTCATAAGCTATCATGTCGTTATAATTAATTATCTCGAATTCCTGAGGATAAAAATCAAGTCCTACATTTACTGCCATAGCCTCAATTTTTTCACTCCAGTCTTCCAAATCCTTTAACATATACTCCACTAAAATTCACCCCCTATACGCATTTTACATCAGCAGTAAGCATATCCTTTAATGCTTTCCACAAGTCTTCCTTACCTTTTATATTTACAGAAACAAAATTATCATTTTTTATTTCATCATCAAATCTTTTCTTGATTGTATTATAATAAGATACAGCCATTATTTCAGCATAACCAAATAAGTTACTTACCTCACAGAGCTCCCTGCCATATTTTACAGCCTTATCATTATCCTCACTCCAATTGTCGCCATCTGTAACATCAAAGGTGTAAATATTCCAAAAGCTAGGATTGTATTTTTCTTGAATTATTTCTAATGCCTTTATATAACCACTTGAAATATAAGTTCCGCCAGATTCAACCTTGTGAAAAAACTCATCTTCATTAACAATCTTTGCTTCAGTTGAATGTGAAATAAAAACAACCTCCACATTTAAATACTTCATTTTAACAAATTGATATAGCAAAAAGAAAAATGAACGGGCTAAATACTTCTTAGTCTGATCCATAGAACCTGAAGTATCCATTATACAAATTACAACAGCATTAAACTCTTTCTTTGTAGTCTGCTTAATCCTAAAAAATCTAAGATCATCTTCTTTAAATGGAAATCTTGAAATTCCATTTTCCTTTCTAAACCCTGCTTTCTGTTCAATGTCATTTGTATTTAATAAATCATTATCCTGTGCTTCCTCCTGCTTTTCTCTTAATGCTTTTAAAGCTCCCTGCTTTCTTTTAAGCTTTTCAATTACAGAACGCTTTTTAGCAAATCTAGGTTTAATACCATGTTTTTTATAACCTGACCTCTTAGTTGAATTTTCAGACAAAACCTCAGACATTTTTTTCTTATTCAAATTAGGAAGATTTAAGTCTTCAAAAACATAACTTATTATATCCTCAATAGTTACTTCAGTTTCATATATATCTTCTCCTTCATCATTACCAGCACCTTTACTTCCTTTTCCTTTAGCATCATCGCCATCTGAACCTATTTTATCTCCTTTTTTTTCCGAGCCGTCACCGCTGCCTACTCCAGGAACATTTTTATCAAAAATAAATTGATATTCCTTAAGTCCCTTAATTGGTATCTTAACTTTTTTACTTTTTGTCTGACCAATAATACTTTCTTCGGATAAAATATCTGCTAAATTCTCTTTAATAGCCTTTTCAACTATTTGATTATGCCTTCTCTTATCCTCTACAGCTCTTTCATGTCCAATAGGATTAAAACCCCTTAAAATTGCCATACTATCAATCCTTCCATAGGTTGTTAGCAGCATATTTTAGAATTACATCACAGCAGTGGTCGCAATAACCATTTGATTTCATCTGCTCAAGCATTGCATTATATTTTAAATCCTGCTCCTTATCTCTAACTCTTGATTTTGTTATAATTCTAGACATTTCTTTAACTGATGCAGTCAACTTCTTTTCTATTGCTTCTTTAAGAGGCTCATAAGAAGCATAATCTATCTTTCCTCCATTTCTTAAAAGATAGAACATATAAGAAGTAACATCCATTCTAAAGCCTTTTGAAGAACCTTCTGATATACCTATCTGTTCTTCAATAGAACGCATAAACCTTTCATCTGGTTCAAGCTCCTCTCCAGTTGATTTGTCCTTTAATTTAGTTTTATTTACAAATGCTTCTGAATGATCTATATAATTATCAAAAAGACTTTCAGCCTGATCTCTGAAACTGTGGATAAACGCTCTAGTTATTTCTTTTTCAAGAATCTTATTATATTCTTTTCTCACAGTATCTTGAACAAAAGCTAAATACTTTTTCTTATCTTCATCTGCAATATCTAATTCCTTAACAGACTTTATTATACTTTCCATAATGCTTAATGGATTGATACATGGATTTTCAGAGTTAGATAAAGCGTTATCTATAGCTTTTATTATAAATCTTGTTGATGCA
>JAUZPN010000010.1 GCA_030705885.1 Bacillota bacterium
TGCTTATCATATGATAATGTTGGCAAATGATCATGATTCAAAGTATGACTTTCTATGTCCATACCAGCTGTATCCATTTCCTTTAAATGTTCTGAGCTTATGTATGGTAACCCTTCTTTATCAATCCAATTTGTAACAACAAAAACCGTAGCTTTATATCCATATTCTTTAATTAATGGAAAAGCATTGGTATAATTATCATTATACCCATCATCAAAAGTTAATGCAACTGATTTTTCTGGTATACACTTATGATTTACAATAAAATCATAAATTTCATTCAATGTCAAAGTAGAATATCCATTATCTTTTAGATATTGAAGCTGCTTTTTAAATTTCTCTTTTGATACTTTTAGTTCCTTGTATTCATCTTTATCATTATAGTCTTCTATATAATGATACATAAGAACTGGAACTCTTTTTATTTTTTTCTGCTCAACTGTTATATTTCTCTCTTTATCTGTCTTCGATAAAACTAGTACTTTTAGATTTACTTTCTTATCATAACCATTTACAGAACCTTCTACATTAAATATTCCTGTTTTAGAAGAATCAATTTTAGTACTATTCCAATTAACATTAACTTCTCTATTAGTACCATCATCAATATCAGCTTTAACTACTGCAGGAAAGCTTAAATTTTCTCCTTGATAAATAGCTGCCTTATAATCTGCAACAGAAGTAATCCTTTTTACATTTAATACTAATTTAACATTTCCTTTATATCCTTTAATTTTACCAATAAAATCAAAGGTACCTGGTTTACTGGTATCTGGTTTAGCAGGTGTCCATACTACTGATGCTTCTTTTTCCGTTCCATTTTGTAAAATACCCTTCACATGACTTGGAAGTGTATATTCGCTTCCTATAATTATGCTGTCATTTATATTTGGAACACTTATGCTTTTTATTATAATGGTACCTAAGCTAATACTTTTATTATTAATTAAATATAAAAATAATGTTATTATACAAATATTTAAAATAATTGATCTCGCTCGTTTTGATTTATTTTTCATAATACTCTCCATTTACAAATTATTTTATTAAAAACAATTCTTTATGTTAGTATTATTATCAAAAATAATCAAATTTATTAGTCTATGTATAATTTTGTTTTATACATTTAATTATACTTTCCTAGTCACATTTAGTTCCAATTAATTTGTGAATGGTATCAAAAAGAAGCTTCTTTTAGAATTTAATGGAACTTTATTACCGAGAACTGTATAGGTCATAAAAAACTAGAATGCTCCTTCACTTTTAAAAACTGAAATAAATGTTTTAAATATTATTTTAATATCAAATAACAGGGAGAAATTTTTTATATATGTTAAATCATAATATACAGTTTTACCAAGTTCTATTTCTCCTCTTCCGCTTACCTGAGCTAAACCTGTAATACCAGGAGGTACTAACAGCCTTTGTTTATAGTTTTCTGGATAATATTTTACTACATCAGGAATTTCTGGTCTAGGTCCTACTAAACTCATATTACCAATCAGCATATTAAAAAGCTGAGGAATTTCATCTAGACTGCTTTTCCTAAGGAAAGAACCAATTTTTGTAACTCTATTATCAGATTTACTTTGAAATACAAAATTTTTAATATCTTGAACATCAAGTTTTAAATCTCTCTTCTTTTCTGCATCTACAATCATTGTTCTAAATTTGTATATTTTAAATTCTTTTTCATTCTTACCTACTCTAATCTGTTTAAAAAATGCAGGTCCTTTAGAATCAATTTTAATTGCTGTAATTAAAACTAAAAATAAAGGTGAAAGAAGTATTATACCAACTATCGATATAATTATATCACTTAATCTTTTAACAAGAAATTGTATATTTTTTGCTTTTATATGTTTATCAACATCAATTTTTATTGAATCCATCTCCATATATATTCACCTGTCTAATAATTATTTTATTAATGATTAACTTTATTTTTAAATTTAAATGATTCACAAATTGCTAAGAACAACCAGAAAAATGTTGTTGCCTTTGGTACAAAAAACAAATTATCTGCTAGATTCATAATATAAAAAGCTGCAACAGAAGCTAAAAAACCAATATAAAAATATTTATAATATTTATTATCTGTTGTTTTTACAAATTTTAATATATTTATTATTCCTGAAACTAATGTACCAAAAAAAGCAACTATTCCAATAATACCTAATTCACTCTGTACTTTTAAATAAGAGTTATGCGATGGGTACTTTGTATGCCACAAAATTTTAAGGCTCTTATATTTTCTTGTATAATCATCATAATAACTAACAAAATTACCATTTCCAACTCCAAAAATCGGATGCTCTTTTATCATCATAAGTGCAGTTTTCCATATTTTTATTCTTGAAGCATTTTCTGTACTGCTTCCTATTTGCAAAATACGCTCTCGAACTTGTGGAATTAGTAATGAAGGAATACCTGCACCAAAAAGAACAATAAGTATCTTTTTACTTACAAGTATAGACAATATTATACATCCAATAATAAAACCTAAATAAGCATTTCGTGAACCTGTTAATATCATATTTATAAAGAGTAATACTGATATTAAAGATAAAATAATCTTTTTAAATTTATTTTTTTCATATATAGCCAGCATTATGATAGGAAAAATTGCTAAAATTATAAATGCTCCAAATGTATCTGGATTTCCAAATGATGAGGCAATCCTTTTATTTACTCCAAAATTGTACTGTCCTATAAATTGTTTATCTAATCCTATATTAGTGAAAAATTGTACGATTCCAAAAATTCCTACTATCATAGAAAGAATCACAAAAACATTAAAAATTCCTTTATTAATTTTATCCTTAAAATCATATTTAACAATATAAAATAGTAGAATATTTGACAAAAATCTAATAGTTTCTTTTTTTGCTAAACTTTTATCTTTAGCATATGAAACAGAAACAGACATCATTATTAACAAAATAAACATAAATATTGTTGTTGGATTATGAAAAAAATCAGACACATATTGTACTAATTTCTTTTTTTCATCTCTAAATAAAATTACCTTTATAAAATATAAAATTATAATTAATGCAAGTATTATGTCACCAGAAATCGGCACCTTCTTTATTTTAATATTATCATAAAATAAAGGAAGACTAACTATATATATGCACATTAAAAAATACATAATTTTATTATACAGTTTCATAAGATTTTCCTCACTCATTAAAATTGAAACAACCAAATAATTATTTGACTATTTCAACTAAAATTTTTTCAAATTTTCTAGTAATGGCATCTCTTGAATAGTTTTCCATTACATATTTTCTCCCGTTTCTACCTAATGAGACACTAAGCTCTCTATTATTATATAATTTTAAAGATGCATCTGCAATCTCTTTTGCATTTTCAGGTTCTACAACAATTCCAGCATCAGCTTTTTTAATTAATGCTTCTGCTTCTCCTTGTACAGCTAATATTATAGGTAATTCAGATGCTAAAGCTTCAAACATTTTAGAAGGCAGAGCCCCTTTAAATAAATCAAGTTTTTTTAATGGTATAATTGTAGCATCCATTGAAGCTATTATATGCGGCATGTTCTTTTTAGGCTGAACAGGAAGGAATGTAATATTATTAAGACCTTTTGATTCTTTTAAACTTATCAGTTTTTGTTTTTCAGGTCCATCACCAATAAAAATAATTTGAATATTATTATTATCTTTGAGCAGTTCTGCTGCTTCAACAATTACTTCTAATCCCTGAGCCAAGCCATGAATTCCAGCATAACATATTGCAAATTTATCACTTACACCTATTTCTTTTCTAAAAGCTTCATCCCTATTTTCTTTTTTGAATAAATTAACATCAACACCATTTGTAATTAAATGAACTTTATTTTTACCAAAACCTCTACCAACAATATTATCAACAATTCCTTGAGTTTGACCTGTCACAGCATCAGCTTTTCTATAACAGAACTCTTCAAGCCAAGTTGACATTGCTATAAACATTTTATTATTCAAAACTCCAAGTTTAACTGCTGATTCAGGCCACAAATCAGATACATTAAATACATACTTTGCTTTTTTTCTTTTAGATAATACATATCCTGACCATCCTAAAAAAAGAGGTGGTGATTCTGTAATTATTACATCCTGTTTATCTATATATTTTGAACCTGTCATTACCGATGAAAATGTAAATGAAAGATAATTTCTTAATCTTTTTGTAAATGTTTTTTCTTTTGTAGCATATATACTTGTTCTAATTATTTTAATGTCATCTACTTCTTCTAAAACTATTTTTTTACCTTTATATTCATCAAATATCTCACCTTTAGGATAGTTAGGCATAGCAGTTAATATTGAAACTTCATGACCAAATTTTCTTAATTGCTTTGCAAATTCAAAAATTCTGTTTTGTGGAGCACCTACCTCAGGTGGGCAATACTGAGTTAAAAATAAAATTTTCATTTTTTCCTCCTAAAAATTTTTACTAATGATATCTACAATTTTCGATGCTGCATTTCCATCTCCAAAAATATTATTTTGATTATTTTTAGGGAAAAAGTTTATTATAGCATCTAATATTTTATTACTATCTGTACTAACAATAGTATTCCATCCATTCTCTACAGTTTCAATCCATTCTGTTTCATCTCTCATAGTAATACATGGTTTTTTCATAAAAAATGCTTCTTTCTGAACTCCACCACTGTCTGTTACTATTTTAGCAGCATGTTCTTCTAAAGAAATCATATCTAAATAACCAACTGGTTCAATTACCTTAATATTATCCATAAACTTCAAATTATAATCAGCCATATATCTTTTAGTTCTAGGATGCAATGGTAAAACTATTGTTTTTCCACTATTATTTAATGCAGTAATTATATTCTTTAATCTATTTATATCATTTGTATTTTCTGCTCTATGTATAGTAGTTAATATATATTCATTATGGTATAAGCCCAAAGTATCTATAATATTTGATTTTTGTTCAGCTTTTTTTCTAAAATGTATATTGGCATCAAACATAACATCACCAACATTATAAACATTTTTTTCTAAGCCTTCTTTTTTCAAATTATTAATTGCTGATATTGTAGGAACGAATAAAAATTTTGAAATGTGATCTGTTAAAATTCGATTTTGTTCTTCTGGCATCGTCATATTAAAGCTTCTAAGTCCTGCTTCAATATGTGCTACTGGTATTAACATTTTACTGCCGCATAATGCTCCTGCTAAAGTTGAATTGGTATCACCATAAACTAATATCATATCAGGTTTTTCTTTTAAATATATTTCTTCTAATTTTATTAACATATTTCCTGTTTGAGTTCCATGTCCTCCTGAACCAACACATAAATTATAATCAGGCTTTGGAATTTGAAGCTCATCAAAAAATATTCTTGACATATTTTCATCATAGTGCTGCCCTGTATGAATTAATACTTCCTCATTCTGTTCTCTAATAATATTAGAAACTGCAGCTGCTTTAATAAATTGGGGACGTGCACCTATTACTGTAATTATTTTCATAGCTTTATCTCCTATTATTGATTTTTTAATAACTGTTCTTCTGGAACATCTTTCATATACCTTGCAGGATTACCAGCAACAATAACATTTTTATTAACATTTTTTGTTACCACGCTTCCTGCTGCTACAAATGCATCTTCATTAATTATTTTTCCAGGAAGTAGAGTAGCTTGAGCACCAATTCTTCCTCCACGTTTTATTGTTACACCTTTAAAGCACTTAAATCTTTCCTTAGTTCTAGATGCAAAATTATCATTTGATGTAACAACACCTGGTGCTATAAATACATAATCTTCAATTTCAGAGTAAGCAGTTATATAAACATTTGTTTCTAACTTACAATATGATCCTATATTGCAAAAGTTCTCTACTGCAACTCCCCTTCCAATTATTGTTTTCTCACCAATTCTAACATTTTCTCTAATAGTAGATAAATCTGCAATTAATACATACTCTCCTATATTGCATCCTGCATATATAATCACACCTGTACCTATAATTGTATTACTTCCAATAACTGCAGGTAGTATATTATCACTATTCTTTATTGCACTATTAATTGATTTCATTGGCAATTTTCCAATTACTGAATTGTCATCTATTCGAATATTATCCCCCACTTTAGTTCCTTTGTGAATAATAACATTATTTCCTATTTTGCAATTTTTCCCAATAACTACATCTTCATCGATTACTACAAAGTGTCCTATTAGTGTGTTTTCTCCAACAACACTATTTTTGGAAATATAGTTCATTTTATTTCACCTCTTAATTACAGTTAAAATTATTTATTCATATTTCATACTAATTATTGAACTAAACTTTGATTTATATTCAAGTGTTAATTCTTTATTTCTTGTTAATGAATATCTAAATATATTCATTAACACAATAAAAATAGAAAATATTTTATATAAATGATAGTACAAAGTACCTTTCTGCTTTTTAATAAATAATAATCTACTAATTATTCTTCTATTTTCAGAAATTATATTAATTCTTTTACTACTTCCTCCTCCATAATGTATTATACTTGCCTGTGAAAAAAACATAACTTTATAACCATTTTTCTTTATTCTAGAACAAAAATCAGCTTCCTCTGCATACATAAAAAAATTTTCATCCAGTAATCCAACTTTTTCATATACTTCCCTGCTGAACAGCATATATGCACCACACACATAATCAACTTCTATATTTTCATTATAATCAAAGCTTGTTATTAAACCCTCATATTTATATCGTGTACTTTTACTAATAAATTCTATAAATTTAGTTTTAAATAGAAAAGCTCTTATTATTGAATTAAAATTATAGCAAGAATATTGAAGTGTGTTATCTGCATTAAGCAATTTGCACCCAGCTAACCCTATTCTTGTATCGTTTTTTAAATAATTTATAGTTTTCTCAACTGCATTATCTAAAACTATAGTATCACTATTTAACATTAATATAAATTGTCCTTTTGCAATTTTTAGAGCTTGATTATTAGCAGCAGCAAACCCTCTATTTTCATGATTTTTTATCAAAACAATTTTATCTATAAACTGCTTCTCAATCATCTCTAAACTTCCATCAGTAGAATTATTATCAACTACTATGATTTCATAACTTATTTTTTTAGTTTCAGCTATTATAGAATTTATGCAATTCTTCAATAGCTCCTTTGTATTCCAATTAACCAAAATAATCGAAACACATATTTCATAATTCATTGCAGTTACCTCCTACTTATTGCAATAACTTAGTTTGCGATACTATCTTTTTTTAATGGGTTATTTCCAAGACAAATTCCTAACAAAATTAACACAAAGCATGACACTGTCCCGTAACCAAACATTAATGAATTAACTGATGCTTCTACTAAATTATGTATTAAAAACAAAGAAAAAATCCAAAAACAAATTTGTAATCTAAATAATTCAAATTCATCATTTTCATGCCTAGCTTTTTTGTATTTGCTAATTATTGTTTTAAATATCATAACTATCAAAACTAAAGTTACTATTAGACCTACAATACCAGTTTCAGCTAGTATATGCAGAATCCAATCATGAGCATTTACTTCTCCAACTTTTTTACCAAAATAATAATAATAATAATTATATTTATCTATTCCTTTACCAAATATAGGATTTTTGATAAAATCACTTATTGCTTTTTTCCATAATATAAATCTTGATATATCAGTAGATCCTTCATTTGATACAGGCAATCTTGCTATATTTTTTGCTGTTTGTTTCTTAATTTCATATGAAAATTGATTTCCTAATACAGTAGATCTATAAAGCAATGATTGCAGCAATTTTAATTTAAACAATACAAATATATTTACTATAAATCCAGAGATTGTTTTTAATATATTTTGCTTTTTTATAAATTCTTTAACATTAAATATTAAGAATATAGGAAGTACACATATTATTGCACCTCTTGAAACAGTCATTAATATTCCTAATGTTAATATATAAAAAACTATCCAATATAATTTGTTTTTATACTTTGCCATATAGAAAGCTATTGGTAATATTATAAGAAATCTTGATGACATCCTGTTTGAAATTCCCCAAAAATAAGAATCAAATCTTTTTGGGAAATAATCTAATAAAGACACTTCATAAATTCCAAATAAAACTATAAATGTAGACATAATTAATAATACATTAAAATATATATATATAGATTCTTTTTTTTCTTCTTGTACTAAAAAATCGAGTAAACACATAAAACCTAAAATAAGTACAAATAAATATTTTATTATACCAAATATATTATTGTAATTATGAATTACAATCAAAACAAACATACCTAAAATATAAATAATAAAAAAATCTATTATTTTCTTATTTGCTCTATATAATAACTTTATATTATTATTTATAATACCTTTAACAGCAATAATAATAAATATGATTCCAGCTACTAACTGCACAATTGAAATATTGACACCAGCTATTCTTCTCTGAAATTCAACAAATAATAATGTAAATAGCAGAATTGCTTTTAACCACTTCATATTTTTCTCCCCTCTAAAATAGCATACTAATAGTTATTTTTTTAAATTCTCCATATCAATTGTAGAAAAGTTGTCAAATGGAAATTTAGTTGGTAATCCTGTTAATCTTGATTTATATGCAGCTAATATAATAGACAATGCTTTCTTTCCTTCCACTCCATTTATAAGTGGTTCAGTATTATTTAATATTGCATCAATAACATCCTTAAATAATGACTGATGTCCAAATCCATATACAGTATCTGGATCTTGATCTTGCATTTTTAAGATTTTAACTTCGCTATCCAAGTTATCTGTAAATCTCCAATTCTCTATCTTATTTACAGCAATTCCGCCTATACATACTGTTCCATTTTCTCCAAAAATGCTCAATGTTTCTTCTAAATTTTTAGGATATACACATGCACTTCCCTCTACAATTCCAATAGCTCCATTTTTAAATCTTATTAATATTGTCCCAAAATCTTCTCCTTCTATGTCCCTAATAAAGGTATCACATTGGGAATAAACTGTATCAACTTCTCCTCCCATCATCCACTGCAGTAAATCAATATTATGTATACATTGATTCATTAATGTTCCTCCATCAAGTTTCCATGTTCCTCTCCAAGGAGCTTGAATATAATAATCCATATTCCTATTCCATAAAATTCTTGCAGTTCCATTAATTAATTTACCGAATCTATTACTTTCAACTGCTTTTCTTAAATCTACAATACATTTATTAAATCTATTTTGATGACAAATACTCAATTTTACATTATTCTTTTTGGAACAATCAATCATTTTTTGTGCATCTTTAATAGATAATGCCATAGGTTTTTCACATATTACATGTTTTCCTGCATTCATTGCATAAAGAGCAATTTCAGCATGATATCCACTTTCAGTTGCAATAGTTATTACATCAATGTTCTCTCTTAAAATCATTTCCTTGTAATCCTTGTAAGTATTAACAGTTTTTCGATTAATAAGATTCTCATATTCTGTTTTTCTTTGAATTGCTTTATCAATTATTATATCACATGTTGCAACCAAATCAGCTTCTTCTACATTTCTATATAATGCCTCAACATGTTTATATGATATACGACCACATCCAATAATTGCAAATTTAAGTTTTTCCATATTTTTTCTCCTTATATTTTAATTACTTCTTTTTTTTAAAAATTTAAATGATATTACACTATTTAATTCATCTACTTTTAATAGTTTTAGATTTATTATATAAATTAAAACTGCTACAACAGATACTATTATAACTTTTAATGCTAGTACTAAAGTTGAATTGTTTAAAAATAGGCTGTTTAATAATTTAAATAGTAACTCTAGAATTACTCCCATTACAGCTGATGCTAAAACAACCTTAATAAAAATTACTATTACTTTTTTATATTTTAACCCTGGCAATTTATATCTTAGTTCAATAAACATTAGTAATGCTATAATTAATGAAGATAAAGTATTAGCTAATGCCAATCCACTTACCCCCATTTTAGGAACCAATGTAATTATTAAAACTATATTAATAACTATTTGTATAAATCCATTAATCATAGGAATAACTGTTTCATTTGCTGAAAAGAATATCTTACTTAATGAATCTAGAAAAGCATATCCTAGTGTACTTACTGCTAGATACTTTAAACATAATGAAGTAATAGCTGTAGCATTTGCATCAAATTTACCATGTTCCAAGAATATTTTTACTAATGGTGTACTTAATATAATCATGCCAACTATCATAGGTATAGCAACTAAAATAACTAAATTTACTGTTTTATTAAATAAACTCTCAAACCCTTCTTTATCTTTCTTAACGAACTTTTCTGTTAACATTGGATATAATACTGTTGTTATTGATACTATAAAAACTTGATTTATAATTGTACTTAATTTACTAGCATAATCCACAACTGAAATACTTCCTGCTACTAATCTAGAAGCAAAATTTTTATCCACCATTAAATTTACTTGACTTACAATATTATTTATAAACATTGGTAAACCTAAAATAACTATTCTTTTTAAATTTTTATCATGAATATTGATAAAAAATTTATATTTATATCCATGCATAAATGGTCTTTGAATATACATTTGCGCTATTGAACTTATTAAAAATGCAATTACTGCAGCAGTTATGCCATATTTTGAAAAACACACAAGTCCAACAATAATGACTATATTTGAAATTATTCCAGTCATTGCAGGTTGTAAATAAACTCCATACGATTGTAAATATCCTGTATATAATCCGCTTAATGCCAAAAAAATTATGGATGGCATTGTAATTTTAGTCATAAAAACAGCACTATTAAAATCATTTCCTTTAAATCCACCTGCAAATAACTTTATAAGTATTGGTGAACCGGCTACCCCTAGTATAGATAATACAATACATATAATCAATATAAAGTTAAAAACATTATTAAAAAATGTATCTGCTTTTTCTCTATCTTCTTTAACACTTGCAAAAATAGGTATAAAAGCAGTAACCAATACTGCTGAAATACAGCTTAGGAAAACATTTGGCATTGTTGTAGCTATTTTGAAAATATCTGATTGTCTTGTAGCACCTAAAGTAACAGCAATTACAAATTCTCTTATGAACCCTATGCCCTTGCTTATTATTAATATACCAGTGATTATAGCACTGTATTTTGCTACATTCTTAACATTTGTCATATAGTACCCTCCATAAGATAATTTAACCTAAACTGCTGAAAATATAATTCAATTCTTCCTGCTGCTTATTATATCGTTTTATTAATTCATCTGAAATAACAAAGCTGCCCGATTTTTCATTAACATAATCTAGTATTTTTTCATACATATCTTTGTATTCTGAATTTTCAATTACTCTCTGATGCCATAATACAGATACTGTTCCTTTATGAAGTATGACTTCATCTAATATATTTCTTATTACATCCCATTTTTCGCAAAACGAAATATTTTTTTCCATAATTATTCCATCCATTATTACTAAAGGTACCTCAAATATATTGATTAATTTATTTTCATTAACATCAAATGGAATAAATCCATCTGCGATCCCAGCTCTAAATCCATTTTTATCAGAGTACCCAATTGTTGAATCGCATAAAATACCACTATTACTAAGATTATACCAAGTATTAGGTACTTTAAATCGTAAATAATGATTCCTACAACTTAAGACTTTCGTAGATGTAAAATCTTCAATAGCTTTAATCTCATCTTTTATACTGTCTTCATTATCATATGAGAAATAATTTGTATGTAGTCCTATTACAAACTTTTCAGATTTCAATTCGTTTATTTGAACAAGTATATCCTTTAGCTCATATCTTTTTCCAAGTCTATGAATTTTGCCTTCAATAAAATAGAATTCCGATTTAGCATTTCGTCTTTTTTCAATTTCAATATAATTTAATATTTGAGAATGCCTATTACTTATCATCTCACTAAAAAGTTTATTTATGTTATTTCCTAAAGATTTATTTTTATCTAATATTATATTCTTTACATTATGTAAAAACACATACTTATTTCTACTATCAACATTGTCTACATCATGAGTTAAGAATATTTCAAATTTTTTATCATTAAATTTAATATTAGTATCAATTTTTCTAACAGCATCTAGTAAAATTGAAGAATTCACATTGAAAAATGGAATATCTATCTTATCTTTTCTTAAACTAAACTCTCCTAAAAACCTATCCATACTATCTTTTTTTTCAATATAGTATTCTTCATTACATGTTAATAAATAACTGGATAAATAAAGTATATCAAAATTAAAAATAATGTTTCCATTTAATTCCTCAAAAGGTTTATTATTTACTTTTTCTAAAGAAGCATACTTCATATTATCATAAGAATTGAAATATAAATGTTCAATATTATCTTTATCAAAAATAGGAATATAAATATTATTAATTCCTACTGGCTCAATACCATAAAAAATATTTACAGAATTTTCATCTCTATAATAAGAAACTTTTATACTTTCATTATATTTTTTGGTTAAATAATAAAAAGCATATGATACTCTTTTATTATTATTAGATTTCTTATTTAATATTAGATTTATCATAAAATCACACCTTAAATATTTTTCTTACTAAATTTTTGTTATTTTTAGCTATTCTATATACAACTTCTGTAAATAGGTCGCTTTTATAAACATTATAGATTATTCTTTGCTTTCCTCCAAACTCTCTAAAAGCTCTTTCAATATTCTTTACCATCGAACCTTCAAAGTCGAAGGTTTTAGAAACTGATGCTGCAAATTTTATACTCTCCCAAATTAATAATGTCTGCACTCCAATATTCCTATACTGCGGGTCCGCACCACCCATTAAGTAATATGTACAATCTTTATCATAAATTAAATATACTGCTGCAACAATAACTCCTTCTTGGTTAACTGCAAAAAACATCTTTCTACTTTTCTTTTCTTCTAAAACCTTATCAAGCTTTTCAAGAAATTCATATGAATACGGCATTTCTATTTTTTGCCTTTCAAATGTTTTCTTATTTATATCATAAAATTCCTTAATGCCATAATTGGATGAGACTGTAACATTATTTTTTAATGATTTTTTAATAAGGTATTTTGAATCATATTGAAAATTACTATAAACAGCATCTAAGTTTGTTAAATCATCAATAACATATGTATATCTAACTGAAACCTTATAGTTTTCCCAAATAAACGGTAAATAATTTGTTAAATTATAGCTAAAATTATAATCAAAATATTTAATATCTTTTATTTGTTCTATAATACTTTGCATTACCTCAATATTATTAGACAACATAGTAGAATGTTTAACCCTGCTATCACCATTTTTAAACAAAACTCCCATTTGTGGTGTAAGTTTAGCATTTCTATATATTTTTCCATATATAGATGGTAATGCAATACCGCCTATAATATCATTATTTTCCTTGCACACCAATATTTTAAATTCATCTGACACAGCCTTTAGCCAAAAGCTTTTATTAAATATATTACCTTGAGGTGAATTATCTACAAATTCATCCCACTGTGAAAATTCATCTTCTTTTAAATAACACAATTCATAATTTTTCATTAAATCAACTCCGCAAACTTAGTACAAGATTATAATTTATCATAAATGCTTAAAAGCTTACTTTCCATATTAGACCAATTATATTCTTCAGTTACTGCCCTTACCCCATTACTACCCAAATCTTTTCTAAGCTGTTCATTTTCTAATAGTTCATAAATAGCATCTGCTATTTCTTGAGGATTTGTAGGATCAACTATTTTTCCACTATTATAACTCTCTATAAATTTTTTAATTGGTGGCAAATCACTTCCTATTACTGGAATACCACAGCTCATATATTCAAACTGCTTAATTGGAATATTTTTATAGTACTTTGGAAGTGGTAATAATGTTACAATACCAATTTTGGATTTTCTTATATATCTCTCAACTTCTATATGAGGTACTTTTCCTAAAAAAAGCACATTATTTTGTAAATTATTATCTTTTATATATTGTAAAGCTATATTCTTTGCATTTTCATCTCCAAAAGGACCTACAAATATCATTTTCACATCATTTTTTTTATGTTTTATTATTTCAATCGCTTTAATAACTTGCATAAGTCCTCTTTCTAAAGTTATTCCACCTTGATATATAGCATCATATTCTTTCTCAATTTTTTCATCTATATTAATTTTAAATTCCGAAAAATTATATATAACATCAACATTCTTATTAAACTTCTGAAATCTCTCTCTTACTGCATCATCAGCAGTTATAATATACTCAAATTTTTTTGAAATTATTTGTTCAGATTTATCTACAAAAAATGCAGCAAAATTTTTAATTACTTTTGGTATCTTTCTTGACATTCTCATCATATCTGGATAGTGTTCATGTACATCATAAACAATCTTAGCTTGTGGTACAAACTTTTTTACTTTCCCTATCTTATATATAATTTCAAAATCATGAAAATGATATATATCTGCATTAACTTCTATAGCTTTGTCTATTATTTTGTCTACTATTTTAAGTCTTTCCATAATTGAATTAGGTTCACTAACTCCAATTATTTTAATTTCATCTTCCAAATATTCACTTTTTTTATCTGGTGCAATTATAGTAATATCACTATATTTCTTTTTTAGAGATAATACCTCTTTATAAAATATTCGATCATCTAATGCACAATGACCAGAAGTTAAAATACAGATTTTCATTAAAAATATCCTCCATGTAAAAGTAAAATTATTATATATCAATTCAACAATTACGGAACAATTTAGCTTTTTGTAAATTGTTCCGTAAACACTTTACATATTAAAGTTTATTAATTTTTTCCCTGTTATTTTTCACATCTTTAGTAGCATTTCTTGTATCATATATAATATTTGCTTTTTCAACAATTTTTTCATAATCATAATTACTATGATTTGTTGTAATAATAACAATATCAGAACTATTAATTTCTTCTTCCCATACTACAGAAGTATATGTTTTACCATTATGCTTAAAACTTGGGATATACGGATCATTATAAATTACATTTGCACCGTTTTTCTCTAAATGTTCAATTACCTTAAGTACTGGTGATTCTCTCATATCATCTATATCATTTTTATATGCAGCACCAAGAAGTAAAACTTTTGAACCATTTAAAGGTTTTTTCTTTTCATTTAAAAGTTTCATAACATTTTCAACAACAAACTCAGGCATATAATCATTAATTTCACCAGAAGTTTCAATTAATCTAGTATGATAATCATATTCTTTAGCTTTCCATGAAAGGTAAAACGGATCGAGAGGAATGCAATGTCCACCAAGTCCTGGACCAGGATAAAAAGGCATGAAACCATAAGGTTTTGTTTTAGCTGCTTCTATTACTTCCCATATATCTATACCCATTCTCTTACATAATATTGCCATCTCATTAGCTAATGCAATATTAATATTTCTAAAAGTATTTTCCAATATTTTTTCCATTTCAGCAACTGATGGTGATGAAACAGTATATACTTCACCTTCTAATATATTTTTGTATAATGTAGCTGCAATTTCTGTACAGTCAGGTGTACATCCTCCAACAACCTTAGGAGTATTTTTAGTTTTAAACTGTTTATTTCCTGGATCTACTCTCTCTGGAGAAAATGCAAGGAAAAAATCCTCTCCACATTTTAATCCCTTTTCTTCAAATATAGGCTTTAAAACTTCCTCTGTTGTTCCTGGATAAGTTGTACTTTCAAGTACAATGAGCATACCTCTATGTATATATTTAGCTACATTTTTTGCAGAATTGACCACATAAGACAGATCTGGCTGCTTATATAAATCTAAAGGTGTTGGTACACAAATAGAAACTATATCTACATCTTTTACAAAACTAAAGTCAGAAGTAGCTTTTAGTCTTCCAATTTTTACTAAATTTTCAAGATCGGAATCAATAATATCTCCTATATAATTATGACCTTTGTTTACAAGTTCTATTTTCTTCTCTTGTACATCAAATCCAATCACATTATATCCTGCTTTTGATTTTTCTACTGCTAATGGTAATCCTACATATCCTAATCCTACTACACCTAGCCTAGCTGTTTTATCATGTAGTTTATTTATCAATTGATTTTTCAAATTTGACATTCAATAAGACCTCCTAATTTTGCTAATTTCAAAGTATATTATAACCCTAATTATTTTTACCGTCAATTTTCTTTAATAAAAATAATTATTTTTTATCTACCATACAAATTTAATAGTTTTTTATAAATCTTTTCAGTTTTTTTAACATTTTTCTCCCATGTATATTCTTTAATAACAATTTTTTTACCTTCTTCGCCAATTTTTATTGCTTCTTTTGGATTAACTAACAAATAATCTATAGTATTAGCAATTTGTTCATAATTTTTACGTTCAATAAGAAATCCATTTTTACCATGTTCAATTATATCTTGTATTCCTTCTCCTTTAACAGCTATAATAGGTTTTCCTTGTGCCATAGCTTCAATATAAACTACTCCAAAGCCTTCCTGCCAGCTTGGAAGTGAAAAAATATCAATTTGCGACATAATGTTGAATACATCTTTATGTGATAATCTTCCTAAAAATTTAACATTGTTACCTAAATTCAAACTTTCAACAAGTTTAATAAGATTTTCTTTCTCTTCCCCATCTCCAATAATATAATAGATTATATTAGGATATTTAGACTTTAGCATATGAATTGCTTTAATATTTAAGTCAATTCCCTTACTAGGAATTAAATTTGATACACTTAATATTTTCTTTACATCATTATCTTCATTCTTTTGATATAAACACATATTTTCACATTCAATAATTTCTTCAATATTTATGCCATTTCCTATAACTTCAATTTTTTCTTTAAAATCATCAGCAATAACTTTCATTAATTTACTACTAACAGTAATTATTTTATCAACATTATTAAATACTTTATATAATGAATTTTTACATAATAAACTTTTATTAATAGTAACTTGCAAATCTTGACCATGAATAGTAACTACATGTGGTACATTAAAAAACTTATTTAATAACATAGATGCATAGCCATCTGGTAAAGCTACATGTGAATGAATGATATCAAATTTAAAATCTTTATAAATTTTATCTACAAGCCTTTTTATACCTAAAAACATAAAAACTCCTGATGATGCAAAAAAAAATCCTTTTGGAAATTCTATATATCTTGGATAATAAACTTCAACACCATCTATTATATCTTTTTTAGGTATTTCTCCATACTCTCTCCATTTTTTTTTAAATGAAGTTAATGGAAAAAAAACTGCAGGAACTGGCGAAACTACCTTTACATTATACCCATTTTTAATTAATTCTTTAACCTGTTCATGAACAAAAATGCCTGCAACATTATTATATGTTGAAGGATACATATGTGAAATAACTAATATATTCATTATAAATAAACCTACCTTTATTCTTTAAACTATCATATAGTTATTTTTTGTTTATTTTTATTTCTACTATAAGATGGTACTTTTACTTCAAAAAGGCTGAATATTTTTTCGTCATTCCAATATATTGCATTTTTAAATTCTTCTACTGACTCTTCTACAAATTGAATGTTTCCTTCCATAGGCTTCTCAACGAAAATTTTATCATGCTCTGTAGATGTTAAAGCTACTTCATCCATTAGTAATTCTTCATATAATTTTTCTCCTGGTCTTAGTCCTGTATACTCAATCTTTATATCTATATCGGGCTTAAAACCTGAAAGAGTAATTAGATCCCTTGCCAAATCAGCAATTTTTACTGGATCACCCATATCCAGTACAAATATTTCTCCACCATTAGCCATACCACCAGCTTGTATAACAAGCTGGGCTGCTTCTGGAATAGTCATAAAGAACCTGTTAATTTCCGGATGTGTTACTGTAACTGGTCCTCCATGTGCAATTTGCTTCTTAAACAAAGGAATAACACTTCCATTACTTCCTAAAACGTTACCAAATCTAACAGCTACATATTCTGTATTACTTATTTTGTCAAATGCCTGAATCATAATTTCACAAAATCTCTTTGAAGCTCCCATAACATTTGTCGGATTTACAGCTTTATCTGTACTAATTTGGACAAACTTTTTAACTTTAAACTCATTACTACACTTTACAACATTATATGTTCCAATTATATTGTTCTTAACAACCTCCTGAGGATTTTCCTCCATAAGAGGTACATGCTTATGCGCTGCTGCATGAAATACTACATCAGGTTTATAAGTTTGAAATATTTGTCTCATTCGTTCATAATCTCTAATAGAAGCAATTAAAACATTCAAATTCAACTTAGGAAAGCTATGTTTTAATTCCATTTGTAAATCATAGGCATTATTTTCATATATATCCAAGATTAACAAAACTGCAGGTTCAAACTTTGCTATTTGTCTGCAAAGCTCAGATCCAATTGAACCTCCTCCACCAGTAACAAGAACAACTTTATTTTTAATATATCCATTTATTTTATCATTATTTAATTTTATAGGATCTCTTCCTAACAAGTCTTCAATATCTACATTTCTAAGTTTACTTATGTTGACTTTTCCATCTAATATTTCATACCATCCAGGTAAAGTCCTAAGCTTACTTTTTGTTTTTTTGCAGATATTTAAAATTTGTTTTTGTGTATGTGCATCTACAGATGGAATAGCGAAAATTATTTCATCGACTTTTTTTTCTACACATATCTTTTCAATGTCGTTTCTTCCACCAATTATTTTAATACCATTAATTATTCTGCCTCTTTTTGACATATTATCATCAATAAGACCTACTAGATTATATCTTAATTCTCTATGTTTTTTTATTTCTTTAATCAATATTGCAGCAGCATCACCTGCTCCAATAATTAAAAGGTTAACTTTCTTTTCAATACAATCATTACCTGAAACTCTTTCTTCTTTTATCCTATATATAAATCTTGAACCACCTAATGAAATAACACTTAGAATCCAAAATATTATATGAACTTTAAATGGAAACCTGAAATAAAGCTGTTTAAGCAATAGAAAATTAATAAAATAACTATAAATAATAAATATAATATTTACTAATGTAACTGAATAAACAATAGAAAGAAGTTCCTCAACAGATGCATACTTCCATATATTGCTATACAATTTAAAAATTCTATTAGTTATCATTGTAATTACTATAAGCGGAATAATTGATAACTCAAAAAATGAAATATATTCTTTAATTACATTAAAATCAAATTGAAGAAGCAGCGAAAAAAATAATGATGCTGTTACTAAAATTATATCAAGAACCATAAATTTTTTATCTTCACTCATTAAATACACATCCTAACAATATAAAAACATTAATTTATTACAAAAATCATTTTACCATAAGTAAAAATAATTGCAACTGTTTTTATTTTAATCATTCGCTTTACTATGCTATCCTTAGTCACAAAGTTCCACCAAGTTTCTAAAAAAACTTTTTTCTGCTATTATTTACAAATTAGCCATCCATACAGACCGCAACACAACCACGAATGAAAATGGTAACTAATTAAGTGGAACTAGATGTACTAAGGAAAGTATAATTAAATATTTACTTACACAATTTCAAAAAGTCCGAAACTGTTTTATCTGAAACAACACCATAAGAACCAAAAATAGTAAATTGGATACCTTTAGCACTAACACTCTTAATATAATCAGCTGCCTGATTGCAATTGCTACCAGCAATTAAAATAATAGGATTATTACTTTTTATTGCTAGTGAAGTTCCAGATAATGCATCTGGAAAATCTAAGCCTGTTGCAAAATAAGGATTAGAAGTATTTTTGAAAAAATAACCATTTATTATTTTACTAGTTTCAAATCTATTACTTCCACTAAGCCTAATAATTTGATCATCATTACATCCTAGAGTTTCCTTAACATCATCTTTTACATCATCTGAAATTACTCCTGTACCTCCAACAATAAATACTTTACTTGGCTTTTTACTGGTTAAATAATTTTTAACATCAGCATTTAATTCGTTTGTACTAGTTAGTAGTATTGGCCATCCATTAATTCCTGCTGCACTTGAAATACTTAATGCATCTGGGAAATTATTATCTACCGCAAGTATAACTGGAGCACCTATATTAGTATTCAGCATATTTGCAATTTGTACAGATGTTTGATTTCTATTATCTCCACTAATACGTACAATGTTTGATTTATTAAAACCTTGATTTATAAAATAGTCAATAAAAGAATCTTTTATAACTCCATTACCACCCAAAATATAAATATGTCCTTCTTTTTTTAGATTTTTATTAATATAATCTAAAGCAGGCTGACTAGAATCATTTGGACTAGAATCAACCAACAATATTGGTGCATTGTACTTTTTAGATAAAGTTGCTCCTGCTAATGAATCTGGAAAATCATTACCTGTTGCTATAATTACATTATCTAGTTGAGTACTTTGTCCACTAATAAATGAATCTGCAATAATTTTCGAAGTTTCATATCTATTTTTGCCGCCTAACCTATCATAACTTGTAAATGCAGTTTGACTATAGCTTTTTGTTAAATCGCTAGTAATAATAACTGGACTTACTATAGGACTGCTCCAATATCCACTATTATTCTTTGTTTCTAAAGTCCAATAATATAAACCTTCCTGTAAATCTGACAAATCTTGCGAAACATAACTTACATCACTATTATCTCCAATTTCATATATTAATCTGCCTGTAGATTGAGATGTACTATTAATAGATCCCTGATACAGCCTTATTCTATACGCAACTTGGTATCCATTACTATGTGTATCCTTAAATCTCCAATTAAAGTTAATATTTTCATCCTTAATCTGAACAATATTAGGACTGCATATTTCTGGCTGTGCAGAATTACTTTCAATAAAATCGCTATCCATTTTACTATATCTTTCTGCAGCATATCCATCATCGTCACCATATCCATTATTTAGTTCATCTAATGTTCGATAATATTTTTTTACCTTTTGACCTGAACCATCTTTATTTCCACCTGTTTCCTCAATAGTATTAGCACCAATCCTTCCTCCATTAGAATCATACATCCATGATAAGAAAAATACTACATGCTCCTGAACATCAAGAAGAATATCCATACTCTTAAGCTGATCATATCTTATTGATATTAAATATGGTTTCCCGTTTGGATCATTACCAGCAAGTGTCCATGTACCAAGCTTAGATCCTGGTATTTTCAAAACATTTTGAACAAATCCAGAACAATCTAAACCTGCAGTACTACTTTTATATCCGCCGCTGCAGTACATATTTCCTGCCAAAGCACCTTTACTGATAGCATCTGTAAAATTAGACCACTTAGAAGTATTAGATGAAGAGTCAAGACCATCAGAACCACCCCAGCAATATGGTATTCCTTGTTCATCTGATTCAGTAACATTTGTAAATTGAGCAGGTAATTCTGTAACATTTTCTATAACATTTCCATTTTTACTTTTTGTATAATGCCATTTTAACTCTGCCATCTTATATGCTCTATCTTGTGCTTCCTGCCTTGAAATTGCATCAGCCTTAGTAACAAAGAAATTATTAATTGTATCTTCTGCCTTTGATAGAAGGTTTTTGCTCTCTTTTTCTAAATTATATATTTTAATTCCATCAATATCAGTATACATATAAAATATATTACCATCTTTATCTATAGAAATATTATTATATGTTGATGTATAAGAAGCTTCATTTGGAATTATATATTTACCTATGATATCACCATTAATATTAATTTTATATATAGTTCTCTGATAAAAATCAATTTTCTTTCCTATAGAAATATCTTTCGAGAGTACATATATATTACCATTTTTATCAGAAGTTAAGATATCAGTCCCGCCATTCTCATGTGAAAAAGATATTTCTATATTTTTATTATTTTTTTCACTAACTAAATTTACAAATTTAGTTTTATTCTTTGAAGAAGGTTCTAATTTATAACCAAATGTAAATTCAGTTAATGAGCCATCAGAAACTTTTATGTTGCTTAAATAAATATTTCCATTTTTGTCTTTACTTAATTTTGGATTTACCTCATTTCCAATATTTAATGTTTTTTTACTTTGAATTTCACCATTTAAATTAAGCTCATATACTGTTTGTTCATTATCAAGAATATATAATTTATTATTACTTATTATCAAATCAAGTGGATTTTCTATTTTTAAGTTTATAGATTTTTCAAAAGTTTTATTATTAAAGATTAATACTTTTTTATTAATTGAATCTAAAATATAAAATTTCCCATTTTCGCTTGTAAAACTTTCTGCACTTTTTCTCTCTTCATCAAGTTTATTGATAATAGATAAGTTACCATTTTTACTATCATTATACTTTACTTTTAAAACTGGATATATTGTTGTTTCTTTAGCATATACATTAGAAAAATTGAAAAACATGTTTGAAAACAATAATACAATTGTAAGTATAAATGAAATAATTTTTTTCTTTTTCATTATTTACTACATCTCCTAATTATAATAACATCATTTGTATATTATCTAGTAATTTTAATTAAATTATTAATAACATTATCACTAACTGCACCCTGTAAACCAAATACAGATATTTGTACATTCTTAGAATTTATTCCAAGGTATTTAATATAATTTTCTGCTTCTTGTGAAGAATTATCGTCTGCTAATATTATTGGTGAATTTTTATCTGCCGCATAAACACTTCCTGTCAATGCATCTGGAAAATCCATCCCTGTAGCGACCATAACTTCATCAGGATTAGTAAACAACTCACTATTTATTATTCTGCTTGTCTCATATCTGTCTTTACCACCAAATCTTAAAACGCTATCATCACCATAACCTAATGTACTTTTTATTTCGTTTTTAACTTGATCTGATATAACTCCTGTTCCGCCTGCAATATATACTTTACTTGGTTTATTAGCAATAAGATATTTTTTAACCTCATCGCCTAAACTGTCTTTTCCTGATAGTAGAAGCGGATATCCTTTTAAAGCTGCTACTGGTGAAATACTGAGAGCATCTGGGAAATTATTTTGTGTTGCAATTACTACAGGAAGTGTACTTGCATCAGAATTAATCTTATCAGCAATTTTCACTGCTGTATCCTGTCTGTTAGTTCCTCCAAGCCTTGTTATATTATTAAAGCCTAATTCTTTAAATTTTGTTTGAAAACTTTCAGAAACTACTCCCTGTCCTCCTAAAATATAGATTGTCCCATCTTTATTTAAATGATTTTTTATATAAGTTATTGCATCATTACTTTCTTCTGGTGAACCAGCTGTAAGAAGAATAGGTGCATTTAATTTTTTTGCTAAAACAGAACCTGCTAGTGCATCTGGATAATCAAATCCTGTAGCAACAACTACATTATTTATATAATCATTATTTAAACTTTCCGCAATTAATCTAGATGTAGAAAATCTATCTTTACCTCCAATTCTAATTTTAAATGAAGCTATATTAGTAGTAATATTTGCATTTTCTTCTATTGAATTTGGATAATAGAAATTCAATATTGTTTTATAGTTTTGAGATGAATTTGCTCTAGCATTTGCACCTTCTTGACTCATACCAAGACCATGTCCATTCCCTTTTCCATTAAATGTATATAGTCCATTGGTATAACTTATATTATATAAGGAACTATTAAAACCAAATAAGGTTATAGCTTCACTCTGTGGTACATCTTTTCCTATTGTAAATGTTTTTGAACTACCTTGATTATCAATATAGTTAATAGGTAAATATTTTATTCTTCCACTTTCATATTTTTGAATATTTCCAATATCAATACTACTAAAGCTGCTTATATTTAGTTCTGGATGCTTTTTCTTTAGTAATGCATCTATATCACTATTTGATTTTGTGCTTGTCCATTTATTATTATTGTCAAAAGGATCTTGTACACTAACCAAATATGGAACTGGAGTTGAATTCCAAACATTCTGAACAGCTTCTGAATATCCTCCATTACTACATGAATAAAAAGCATCAATAGGATTTGAATTATATGTTAACACAATTCCCTTAGTATTTAAAACCGCTAATGAACACTTGGGTGATAAATCATTTAAATTTGAATCTAAATTTATACCATCATATACTTGGTCATATGTATTATCTTGTAAATCATATCCTTTAGACAAATTTTTACCTTTATTTTTTACAGCATAAGTTCTTGCTGCAACAGCTTGAGCTTTTAGTGCCTCAATATTATAAGATTCTGGAGACTCATATGGAACTACTCCTCTAACATAATCCTCCATCTGAAGTGAATTAATTGGTACTAAATAACCATCAGTATTTTTAAAAATCATATTTCCTGGAAAATAACAAGTTTTTAAAACTCCATACTTCATCTTAGAAAACTTTATATATGAATTATAGTTAATAGGTAAAATTTTTATATCATCTGTTGTTATAAATAAAAGATTTCCATTCTCATAAAACTCAAAGTTATTGCTGCTTAGCTGTATTCTATAATTAGAACCTGATTTTAATGTAATTTCATGATTAGGAATAAAATAACTATCATTAACTGTAAAGTCTATTGTATTAATTTTACCCATTGATGTAAAACCAATAGAAATAGGTTTTACATAAATGTCGCTAGAAACAGATGCTTGTACTTTTAAAGGATTTACAAAAATCAATGATACTATTATAATAATTGAAATAAGTTTACTTTTACTTCTATATTTCATTTATCCTCCTCCCCCCCTTAAGAAAAAAATGAACATCTCTACACTCCTCGGCCACAAAGTTCCAAAAAATTTCTGAAAGAAGCTTTACCTTGCTATTATTCATAAATTAAGTGGAACTAAATGTGTCCGTGAAAAGTATGATTAATGATCTACATCACTAGCTGTTTCATTGAAAAGTTTTTCAAAATCCGGATTATTATGCAGTGTATATAAATATTGCAAAAAAGGTTTTTGCAAATCAGGTCTTTTTAATGCCATTTCAACAGTTGCCTGTAAAAATCCAATTTTATCTCCTACATCATACCTCCTTCCTTGAAAATTATATGCATACATTGCTTCTGTATTTATCAAAGTTCGTAGTGCATCTGTAAGCTGAATTTCTCCACCCTTTCCTGGAGAAGTATGTTCTAGTACTTCGAAAATTTGTGGTGTTATAATATATCTTCCAAGGATAGCAATATTTGATGGAGCTTCATCTACTTTTGGTTTTTCAACCAAATCTTTTACTTTATAAACCCTATCTTCTATATGCATACCTCTTACAATTCCATATTTATTTACTTCATTCTTTGGAACCTCTTGAACTCCAAGTATAGATGTTTTATATTCATCAAAGCATTCTATTAATTGTTTAAGACAAGGAACTTCATTATCAACTACATCATCACCAAGCATTATTGCAAAAGGTTCATTTCCAACAAAAGTTTTTGCACAGCTTATAGCATGACCTAAGCCTTTAGGTTCTTTTTGACGAATGTAAAATATATCTGCCATGTTTGATATATCTTTTACTAAATTAAGAAGTTCTTCTTTACCATGACTCTCTAATTCATTTTCTAGTTCAACTGATTTATCAAAGTGGTCTTCAATTGCCCTTTTGTTTCTTCCTGTAATTATTAGTATCTGTTCAATTCCAGAAGCAACAGCTTCCTCAATTATGTATTGAATAGTTGGTTTGTCAACTATTGGCAGCATTTCTTTGGGCTGAGCTTTAGTAGCTGGCAGAAACCTGGTTCCTAAACCAGCAGCAGGTATAATCGCTTTTTTAACTTTCATAGACAACTCTCCTTTATCCATAATATAATGCATTAAAAATCTTGTATCGTATATACTATCCTCGGTCAAAAGTTCCACTAGATTTCTAAAAGAAGCTTCTCTCCGCTATCATTTATAAATTAAGTGGAACTAAATGTGTCCGAGGAGAGTATAAGTCATAATATCCTTTGTTTTAGGGTTTTTACATAAGCAGAATAAAATATACTTAATGCATTTAGAAAATATATTTTAATTATAATATATTTTATCTTTAAATACAAACCCATTAAAACATTTTCTATTATCTAATTATATTTACTTTAATTCCTTTTCATTTAACATTTTATTTATTTTTAATAAAATTTCATCTTTTGGATTTATTTTCTTTGCAATTTCTAAATGTTTTTTTGCTTGATCTAAATCACCAATATTAATATAGCATATGATTAAATTTGTACATATTTCTATTGCCTTTGTCACTTCAAACGCTTTTCTAAAAAATGTTATTGCTTCTTTATAGTTTCCAATGCAAGCATAATTTATACCCATTTCACTTATAGCCTCAATAACATTACCATCCATTCCAAGTATCTCATTTAAGTAATATATTGCCTTTTCATGATTTTTTATTAATCTATAACCCAAAGCAATATCATAGTAAATTTGATTTCTATTATAATAATCTTCAGCAATAGGTATTAACAATTTTAATGCTTCCATAGGTTCATCATTTAAAATCTCTTTTGCTTTATTATAATTGCGATTAATTTGTACTTCTTTAATCATTTCTTCAACTTCAGTACTTTTATTACCTCCAAGCTTTACATATTCATTTAGGGCAATCATACTTCCATCAAAATCTAATTTATCTTTCTTTAAAATTCCTTCATATAAATAAGGTAATGAATAATTTAAAAATTTTGTTTTCATTTTTTCTATATGTTCAAATTCTGTTTCGATAAAAATATCATTTTGTTTACGTAATTCCTCCAAAACAATTAACAGTTTTTCATTATTTTCCTTCGTATCTTCTATTAGAATTAATCCATTAAGATATATATATGCATCTTCAATTAATCCACTTTTAATGGCTTCATAAATACTTTTCTTTATAGACTTTTCATATAAATCATCTGAAATTAATATTTCTTTATAAATTTTATTATATTTAAAATTTTTATCTGCTCCTAAAACATAAAACATTCCTTCAATAATCATATGAACTTTTATTTCATCTATACTATCTCCAATACTTATATCATGAACCAATTTTGATGAATATATAGGCATATATACTTCTTCTTGAATTTTTACATTTTTAAAAATCGATTGTAATACATCACTTTTTATATTAAGAAAGATTAATTTTGATAATTTCTCTTGAATATATGAATTGTAGTCCATTAGTCCACCAACCTTTTTAAAATATATTAAGAGTAAGGCTGCCCTCACTCTTAAAGAATATTATATACCACATGCTGAATTAATTATTGACATGATAGTATTATTAAATTTTACAAATTTATTATCTGCATCACATAAACTATTTCCAACAACAGATGAGTATATTTTAACTTTCGGTTCAGTTCCAGATGGTCTTACAACAAACCACGAACCATCCTCTAATATAAATTTCAATACATTTGATTTTGGAAGATTAATAGTAGTTTCTATATCATTAGTTAAATCTTTTTCTACACTTAATTTATAATCCATTTTCTTAGCTATTTTAATTCCATCTATTTCATCTTTCAAATCATCTCTTAACTCCTGCATTACTTTTTGAATCTTTTCCTGTCCTTCTTTGCCAGAAAGTTCTATAGATGTTAATCCTTCTTTATAGAATCCATACTTATTATATAATTCAATTAAAGCATCATATAAACTCATATTTTTCTTTTTATAATATAATGCCATTTCACAAACCAACATTGATGCAATAACAGCATCTTTATCTCTAACAAAGGTACCTGATAAGTAGCCAAAGCTTTCTTCAAATCCAAAAATAAATGTTTTATTATTGTTTTCTTCAAATTCTTTGATTTTCTCTCCAATATATTTAAAACCAGTTAATACATCAATTAACTCTACATTATTATCTTTTGCTATATTTCTTACCATTTCAGTAGTAACTATAGTTTTTATTATAGTTCCATTTTTAGGCATTTTATTTATTTCTTTTAATGAAGTAAGAATGTAGTTAGTTAATAAGACACCTGTCTGATTACCTGATAATACTTTATATTCGCCTTTACTATCCTTAACAACAACACCTAATCTGTCACAATCTGGATCTGTTCCAAAAATTATATCTGGTGATAAGCTCTTAGCCATTTCCATAGCAATTTTAAAAACTTTAGGGTCTTCTGGATTAGGATAAGGTGCAGTAGGGAAATTTCCATCTGGAAGTTCCTGTTCTTTAACAACATTTAAATTACTATATCCAAGTTCCTTAAGTACTCTTCTTACAGGTATATTACCACTGCCATGAATTGGAGTATAAATTATATTTAATTCTTTGCTGTACTTAGAAATTAAATCTTTTCTAATTGCTAATGATTTAACTTTTTCTATGTAAGTTTTATCAACATCTTCACCGATTATGTTTAACAAACCTTCTTCTATTGCTTTACTTTTTGTTATTTTTTTAACATCTTTAAAGTCTTTTAAAGACTCTATACATTCTAAGATTATCCCTGCATTTTTATCTGTGACTTGTCCTCCGTCTTCACCATATACTTTATATCCATTATACTGTTTTGGATTATGTGAAGCAGTTATAACAATACCTGCTTTACTTCCTAGATATCTAGTAGTATATGATACAACAGGAGTAGGTCTAAGTGATTCAAAAAGATTAACTTTTATTCCATTTGCACATAAAACTAATGATGAAATTTCAGCAAATTCTTTTGACATATTTCTTGAATCATATCCTATACTCACAGAAACCTGATCTTTGTAATTATTTAAAAGATATAAAGCTAACCCCTGTGTTGCCTTTCCAACAGTATATATATTCATTCGATTTGTTCCAGCACCTATTACTCCTCGTAAACCACCTGTACCAAATTCTAAATCTTTATAAAACCTGTCCTCTATCTCTTTTTCATCTTTAATAGATAATAGCTCATTTTTAGTATTTTCATCCACTATATCAGAATCAATCCATTTTTTATAAATTTCATTATAGGACATTAATTTACCCCCCAAATAACAACATTATTTTTCATAAACAATTTATATTATACTATAAATAAAATATTTTTAAAATTAATTTTTTAAAATATTTTTATTGGTTTTCTTAATTTATTGTATAATTGATCACAAAACTACCTTTTATTAATGATTTTAAAAATTTTTAGCATTCTCGAAAATTGTTAATTTATTTAAATTATTTATATATTAAAGTCAAAACAAATTATTTCTTTTAAATTTTAATACATTAATATTAATATCTTTAAAAAATTATTTCTTTTTATAGTATTAGCCAAAATATAATGTAATATTCAACTTAATAAAAATAAGAAATATTTTAATCACTAATAAAAACAGCAGGTTTGATTCCTGCTGTTTTTATTACTTAATTATATATCCTGTTTTTTCAATACACTGCTTAATATTCCGCCAGTCTGCAGGTGGGTTGTACTGTACTTCTACTGTTCCCCTGGCAATATCAACCGCAACTTCCTGCACTCCCTTAATTTCATCTAATGCATTTTTAATTTTAGTTTTACTTTCTGAACCTGCCATTCCTGAAACATTATAATGTACTGTATCCATTATATCAAGCTCCCTCTCTACTTTAATATTTATACTATACTTTCATTAGGCACATTTAGCCCCACTAAATTTCTAAGAGCTGCTATTCTAAGCTGTCTTCATAAATTAATGAGACTAACTATGACTACAAAAATATAGATTAAAACTTAAAAATAGTTTGTGAATAAAGTAAAGAAAAAATACTATTAAAACAAATTAATTATGTATATAAGAACACCTGAAATGATTGCACAAGCTGGAATTGTAACTACCCATGCGATAAATATATTTTTTGCAACTATCCATTTTACAGAAGATAGTCTTTTGCTTGCACCAACTCCCATTATTGAAGTAGAAATAATTTGTGTTGTACTGACAGGTGCACCAAATTTAGAAGCTATAAAAATTATTGATGCAGATACAGTTTCTGCTGCAAATCCGTTAACTGGTGCAAGCTTAGCCATCTTTACCCCAACAGTTTTTATTATTCTCATTCCTCCTGCAGAAGTACCAGCTGCCATAGCTAATGCACATGCTGCCTTAACCCATATTGGAATATTTGTACCTGAATGAAAGCCTCCAATTACAAGAGCCATTGTTATAACTCCCATAGACTTTTGAGCATCATTCATGCCGTGGTTAAAAGACATTAATGCTGCTGAACCTATTTGAGCTTTTGAAAATATTTTGCTTACAGATGCAGGTCTTGAATTCCTAAATATAAAATTAATTAAATTCATAACTATAAATCCAAAAATCAATCCTAATATAGAAGACAAGAAGAGCCATAAAACTATTTTATCCAAAAATACATTCCAGAAAACTACATGAACGGATTTTGAGTATACTATAGCTGCACCAATTAACCCTCCTATTATTGCATGAGTTGAACTGCTTGGTATTGCATGATACCAAGTAAAAAGATCCCATATAATAGCAGCTATTAATGCAACCAATATTACTTCTTGAGATATATTAGATTTATTAATTAAGTCACTTCCTATAGTTTTAGCAACTCCGCCGCTTACTAAAGCACCAATAAAGTTTAAACTTGCTGACATTAATATAGCTTCTTTTAATGTAAGTACACGTGTAGATACTGATGTAGCTATTGAATTTGCTGTATCATGAAATCCATTAATAAAATCGAAAACTAATGCTAACATTACAATGATGATACAAAGTATTACAGTATAACTAGGCATTTTTAGTTACAACTCCTTCAATTAAATTAGCTACATCTTCACAGGCATCTAGTGTATTCTCTAAATCATCATATAATTCCTTCCATTTTATAACATCAAGAATTGGAACAGTTCCATCAAATAATTTCATTAAAGCTTTTCTATGTATAATATCTCCTTCTTCTTCTATTCTGTTTATTTCAATTATTTTTTCATTAAGAAATGAAGGTTTACTCATATTTTTTAAATTTTCCATTACTGTTATCAATTCTTTTGTCGCTTTTTCTATTAGATCAATTTGAATGTTTGCTTCTTGCGTTAATTCTTTAATGTTAAAAATTGCAAATCTGCTTACTGCTGTTTCTATGTAATCAAGTATATCATCCATTTCCTTTGCTATTGCAAAAATATCTTCCCTGTCAAGTGGTGTTATAAAAGAATGATTTAATTCATTAAGTATATCATGAACTAACCTATCTCCTTCTTGTTCTTTTTCTTTCATTTTATTAAAATTACCTTTAAGATTTTCTAAATCTCCCATTAAAGACTTTAGCATTATTGCACCTTCATTAGCAATTTTAGCATTGGCAATAAACAAATTATAAAACCTATCTTCATTATGTGACTTTTTAAACATACCTACCCCTCCTATATTTTCATAACATTTATTAACATAATCTTAACATTATTTGTTATTGCATAATATTCATAATGTAAATTTAACATTAGTTTCAATAACATTTCTAAGTATACCATATAAATTAAGATAAATAAATTGTTTTCTTTAATCATTTTAATTTATAATGTTAAATCTAAGTTAATTTATTAACATTATCATAACAACTCAAAAACAGCAAAAAAAGAACCCCATAGGGGTTCTTTTAATTACTTTTACTGTTTATTCATTTAAATCTTTTTGCTCACCTGTCACTAAATAAATAGTATCCTCACAAATATTAGTACAATGATCTGCAATTCTTTCGAGATACTTACATACAAATAACAATTGACTTGCCTGTTTTATAGTACTGCTATCTCTCACCATTCCCTGTAATAATTCATTAAATATACTCTTATATAATGAATCAATTTCATCATCTCTTTTACATATGTTATATGCTTCTTCTACATTTTCCTCTACATATGAATCTAATGATTCTTTAACCATAGTTTTAACAATATCAAACATTTTCGGAATATCTATAAGTTGTTTAAAATACACTTCATCCTTTAATATTATTGATATCTTAGCAATATCTACTGCATGATCTGCAATTCTTTCAAGATCAGTAGCTATCTTTATTGATGTAAATATATTTCTTAAATCAATTGCTAAAGGCTGTTCCATTGCTATTAACTTAATACACTTATCTTCTACTTCTTTTTGCAGATCATCTACTAAATCATCATTATCAATAACCTGACCTGCAACATCCATTTTCTGATCAACTAATGCTTTCATAGATAAAAATATTTGTTTTTCTACGATACTTCCCATCCTCAATAAATCATTATGCAGTATTTGAAGATGATTATCAAAAGAATGTCTTGTCATTTAATCACTCACTCCCTGTAAAATTTCATATATTATTAACCGAATCTTCCAGTTATATAGTCTTCAGTTCTTTTATCTCTAGGCTTTGAAAATATATCTTCTGTTTTTCCAAATTCTACAACCTCACCTGTTAAAAAGAATGCTGTTACATCAGCAATTCTTCCTGCCTGCTGCATATTATGAGTAACAATAATTACACTATAATCCTTTTTAAGTTCATCAACTAATTCTTCAACTTTGGCAGTTGAAATTGGATCTAGTGCTGAAGTTGGTTCATCCATTAATAATACTTCAGGTTCTACGGCTAAAGTACGAGCAATACATAATCTCTGCTGCTGGCCTCCTGATAATCCTAATGCACTCTTTTTTAATCTATCTTTTACTTCCTCCCAAAGAGCTGAACCTTTTAAACTTTTTTCAACAATTTCATCTAAAATGCTTTTCTTATTAATACCATGAATTCTTGGCCCATAAGTTATATTATCATATATTGACATAGGAAATGGATTTGGTTTTTGAAATACCATTCCTACTTTTTTTCTAAGCTGTATTATATCGTAATCAGAATATATATTTTTACCCTCATAAATTACTTCACCATTAATTTTTACACAATCAATTAAATCATTCATCCTGTTTAATGTTCTAAGGAATGTTGATTTGCCACATCCTGAAGGCCCTATTAAAGCTGTAACTTTGTTTTTAGGAATATCAAGATTTATTTTTTTAAGTGCCTGGACCTTTCCATAAAATAATTCAAGATTCTTAGTTACCATTATGCTGCCATTTCCTTCATTATTTTTATCTGCTGCTTTTGGAAAGTCTATACCTTTAGTTTCAATTATGCTCATAAAAACGTTACCCCCTATTTACTTCCACTATATGATTCATATATTTTTTTTCCTATAAACCTTGCTAAAAAATTAAATAAAAGTACCATTATTACTAAAACTGCTGATGCACCTGAAGCTATTTTTCCTGCATCTGGCACCATACCTTCTGAATTCAATTTCCAAATATGAATTGCTAAAGTTTCAGCTGGCCTGAATAAACTAAAAGGCGAAACCTTCCCCGTAATGCTTATCCTATTAAAATTTAAACTTCTAGTAGTCATTCCTGAAGTATAAAGAAGTGCAGCTGCCTCACCAAATATTCTTCCTGATGCTAATATGATACCTGTCAAAATTTGTGGCATTGCAGATGGGAGAATAACTTTAACAATTGTCTGCCATTTAGTAGCTCCAACTGCAAGACTAGCCTCCTTAACTACCTTTGATTCTGTTTTTACTGCATCCTCACTTACTCTTGTTAGTGAAGGTAAATTCAAAACTGTAATTACAAATGCTCCAGATAAGATAGTATATCCCCATTTTGTCATTACAACAAATATTAATAACCCAAATAATCCAATTACAATTGAAGGAAGTGAAGCAATAGTTTCAATACATAATCTTATTATACTAACAAGTGGTCCTTTTTTTGCATATTCAGCTAGATAAATTCCTGCTCCAATACCTAAAGGTACTGTGAGTATCATTGAAATTATTAGAAGATAAAAAGAGTTAAATAACTGTGCTCCAATACCACCGCCTTTTTGATCTGTGAGTTCTTTACCAAAAATAAAATGGAAATTTAAGGAACTTCTTCCCTGATAAATAATATACGAAATAAATCCAATTAATAGTAATACTACAAATATTGAAATTATATATAAACATATTGTAGCAATTTTATCCTTTATTCTAGCACTCATTTAACATCACCTTTCTTATCAATTAATCTAATTAGTAAAATAAAAATAAATGAAATAATAAGTAA
>JAUZPN010000100.1 GCA_030705885.1 Bacillota bacterium
AGCTTCTTTTAAAAATTTAGTGGAACTTTGTGACCGAACATAGTATATACACTTTATTTTAACTCCCACTATTGATAACCATACTTAACAATGTTAAAATTATTTAAGGTGATATAATTAACCTTAAATTTAATTAATTACTTCTGCAAAGTATACTTTCATTGTCACATTTAGTGTAACATTGTGACTGAGGATAGTACAACAAAATTTCATTTTACAGGAGAATTTTTTGCATGCTTAAAACCTTGGAGATGATTAAATGAATGAAAAACATAAGATATTATCTAATAAAAATGTAACTAATGGCATTAAATTAACTATTTCATTTTTAAAATGGACAGGAATAGGATCATTAGTAGGTATACTTACAGGCTGTGTTATAACATTATTTTTAAAAAGTCTGGAACTTGCCACATCTTTAAGAATCAGTCATCCTTGGCTCCTATTTTTACTTCCACTTGGAGGTGCTTTTGTCAGCTTTATTTACTCAAAATATGGCAAAAACTCCGCTAAAGGCAACAATTTAATTATAGATAAAATAAATGACTGCAGTAATCATATACCTCTTCGTATGGCACCATTAGTTTTTCTAGGTACTTTTATAACTCATTTATTTGGAGGTTCTGCTGGAAGAGAAGGCACTGGTGTGCAGATTGGATCAAGTATATCAGAAGCAGTTGGTCGTTTATTAAAGCTGGATAACTATGACACTAAAATAATATTAATGAGCGGTATAAGCAGCGGATTTGGAGCAGTATTTGGAACTCCTCTTGCTGGCACAATATTTGGTCTTGAGATTGCAGTACTTGGAATCATGAGCTACGAAGCATTAATCCCATGCTTTACTGCAGCTTTTGTTGGAAGTCTTGTAACAGAATTATTTGGAATTCACCATTCACATTACAAAGTTATAGGAATCCCTTCTACTAACCTTGCTGTAATATTAAAAATTGTATTATGTGCTGTATTGTTTGGGTTATTAAGTACATTATTCAGCGAATTAACTCATAAACTAAAGGTAGTTTTTTCTTCAATTTTTAAAAATACTTCAATTAAAAGTATAGTTGGAGGATTTATAATCATTATTCTTACATATATTATTGGAACAAGAGATTATCTCGGATTGAGTCTTCCATTAATGGCATCTTCATTTAATAATCATGTTAGTCCTTTTTCAGCTTTTCTTAAATTAATTTTTACATCAATAACACTTGGCACAGGTTTTCAAGGCGGTGAAGTAACACCTTTGTTCGTTATTGGTTCTACCTTTGGAAATACCTTATCAAACCTGCTTCATATGTCTCCATCATTTTTAGCTGCATTAGGTGTTATAGGTGTTTTTGCTGGTGCAACAAATGCACCGATTACTTCATTTATTTTAGGCATTGAAATGTTTGGCTCAGCAGGCAGTGAATATATGCTGATGACTTGTATTATAAGTTATTTATTTTCAGGACATTCAGGTATTTATATATCTCAAAGAATTGGAAGAAGCAAAAGTAAACTTATAGAGATTCCAAAAGAAGCTACTCTTTCATATTTTAAGAAAAAATAGAAGACAAGCTAGGGACGGTTATACTATTCAGTCAGTAAGACAAACTCGAGATATTTATAATTGACAGGCTTGAGTGACAAGCTGGGCAAACTGGAACCAAAAAATTAAGTTGAGAGTTTTAGCTCTCAACTTTTAAATTTAAATTCATAAATTCAATAATTTCTGCATCTGTCTGCATTTCTAAAACTTTATCTGATAGTGATTTAGCTTCGTTCATGTTTAACGAGTTTATTAGTCTTCTAGCTGGCAATATTGATGAAGAGCTCATACTGAATTCGTCTAAACCAAAACCTAAAAGGATTGGAATCATCTTTTTGTCGCCAGCAGCTTCTCCGCACATACCAACCCATTTTCCTTCCTTATGAGCATTATCTATTACTAATTTTATAAGTCTTAATACTGCTGGATTAAACTGACTGTAAAGGTGACTTATTTTTTCATTCATTCTGTCTACTGCACATGTATATTGAATTAAATCATTTGTTCCAATACTGAAAAAATCCACATGTTTTGCTAGTATGTCTGATATAATTGCAGCAGAAGGAACTTCTATCATCATACCTATTTCAATATTTTTTGAGTATGAAATATTTTCTTTTTCCAATTCTTCTTTTGCTTCATTTAAAACTGCTTTTGCATTAATCAGTTCCTGCAGACTAGATATCATTGGAAACATTATTTTTAAATTTCCATAAACACCAGCTCTTAGAAGTGCTCTAAGCTGAATTTTAAAAATCTCCTTTTTATCTAAACAAAGCCTAATAGCTCTATATCCTAGAAATGGGTTCATTTCTTCATCTATTTTAAGGTAATCTAATTTTTTGTCGCCGCCTATATCTAAAGTTCTTATAACTACAGGCTTAGGATTTAATTTTTCTAAAACTGTTTTGTATGCTTCAAATTGTTCTTCTTCAGTAGGTTCACTTTCACCCTGCATATATAAAAATTCAGTTCTGTATAATCCTACACCTTCAGCATCATTTTTAATTAATGTATCTAAATCTTTAGGAGTTCCTATATTTGAAACCAATTCAATATGTTTTCCATCTAATGTTTTTGTTTCTTTACCTATAAAAACTTTCAATTGTTTATTTTTCTTCTCATAATCATTCTTAAGTTTTTTATACCCTTCTATTGTATTATTATCTGGATTTATTATAACTTCTCCTGTTTCTCCATTAAATACTACATAGTCTCCATTTTTTAAATTCTTTGTTAAATTTTTTACACCAACTACCGCTGGTATTTCCAAAGAACGTGCCATAATTGCAGTATGAGAAGTTTTGCCTCCAATTTCAGTCAAAAATCCTAGTACTCTTTTTTTATCCATGACTGCAGTTTCAGATGGAGTAAGATCATGTGCTGCCAAAATTACATCACTTTCTAATGAAGATAAGTCTATATAATTTAAGTTTAAAAGATATCTTAGTATCCTGTTTGAAACATCTTTTATATCTGCTGCTCTTTCCCTCATGTAGCTGTCATCCATTGACTCTAAGATGGTAATAAAGGAATCTCGAATTTCAGCAAAAGCATATTCTGCATTTACTTTTTCATCTTTTATTTTAGAAATTGCAGCATCAATAAATTCAGGATCATCTAAAATCAATAAATATGTTTCAAAAATCTGAGCTTTATCTTCACCAAAATCCTTAAGTGCTTTTTCCTTAACTTTATTAAGTTCTTCCCTTGATTTTTCCACTGCCTCAGAAAATCTTAAAACTTCAGCCTCAATATCCTCTATTTTTTTCTTTTCTATCTTGATTTCACTGCTTTCAACCATTAAGATATTACCAAAGGCTATGCCCGAAGATACATTTATTCCTCTCAACATAATGAATTTCACCTCTCATAATTTTATTTCGCAATATTTTTTAAGCTTCTCCAAACCCATCTTCAATTAGTTTTCCAAGTGTTTCCATAGCTTCTGTTTCATCTTCACCATTAGCAATTAATGTTATTTCATCAGATTTTTTAGCACCTAAACTCATTAATATCATTACTGACTTACCATTAACTATTTTATTTTTATATTTAATCTCAATATTTGATTTAAATGCAGCTGCCGCCTTAACAAATACACCTGCTGGTCTTATATGCATTCCCTTTTCATTTTTCAATATAAATGTTTTTTCCATTTTTATCTTCTCCTTTTTTCACCCATATTTTTTGCATTAATAATTTAATTTAATCTTAAATAGATTGATTTTCTCAAATTTACTAGAAAAATTTTTTAAGTGAATTTTTTCAGCAATTTGTTTATTCTAAACTTTCAACTGGCTTTTTAATGAATCCAAGTATTGACGCTGTTATTAAAGAACCAATTGAAATTGCAAGTAAGTATAACCAAGGACTGCCTTTAACTATAAATATTACAAATATTCCACCATGAGGAGCAGGAAGTCCGATATTAAATGCCATGCTTAGTGCTCCTGCAACTGCTGAACCGATTACGCAGGCAGGTATTACTCTTAACGGGTCTGATGCTGCAAAAGGTATTGCACCCTCTGTTATAAAAGATAATCCTAATGGAATACAAGTTTTTCCTGCTTCTCTTTCACTTTTAGTAAATTTATTTTTAAAAATTAATGTAGCAATTGCTATTCCAAGCGGAGGAACCATTCCACCAGCCATTATAGCAGCATGAGGATAGTAATTACCAGCCGTTATCATAGCTATTCCAAAGGTATATGCAGCTTTATTAACTGGACCGCCCATATCTACTGCCATCATACCGCCTAATATGATACCTAATAACACTTTATTAGCTGTTCCCATACTATTTAACCATGTTTGTAAGTGTAAATTTAGCGATTCACATGGACGTACTACAACTAAAAACATAATTACACCAGTTATAAATATTCCAAACAGAGGATATAAAAGAACTGGTTTTATTCCTTCTAGCGATACTGGAAGTTTTGCAAAAGCCTTTTTAAGAAGTACAACAACATATCCGCCTAAGAAACCTGCAATTAATCCGCCTAAGAAACCTGCACCATTATTAGCCGCTATAAGGCCGCCGACCATAGCAGGAGCAAAGCCTGGTCTATCTGCAATGCTTAATCCTACAAAGCCAGCAAATACTGGTATCATAAGTTTAAATGCATTATTACCTCCAATATCCATTAACAGTTTTGAAAAAGCATTATAATGAGGATCTCCTGGTTGAAAAGACTTTATACCAAACATAAAGCATATAGCAATTAATATACCTCCTCCAACAACAAAAGGCAGCATATTTGAAACTCCATTCATAAGATGTTTGTAAAAACCAGTTCTCTCTTTAGTCTTAACTGAAGTTCCTCCATCACCACTATAGTGATATATTGGAGCATCTCCATCAGCTGCTTTTTTTACAAGCTCTTTTGCATCTTTAATACCTTTTGCTACTGGAACTATAATAACTTTTTTGCCTTCAAACCTTGCCATCTCAACCTTCTTGTCTGCAGCTACTATTATGGCTTCAGCTTTTTTTATTTCATACTCAGTAAGTTCATTTCCAACACCTGAAGATCCATTTGTTTCAACTTTTATATCAACTCCAAGTTCTTTTGCTTTACTTTTTAGTGAGTCTGCTGCCATATAGGTATGAGCTATTCCTGTAGGACATGCTGTTACTGCTAATATTAATTTATTATGTGTCATTTCTTTTGATGCTTCTTCGTTTTCTGCTTCTATAGCAAGTCTTTCCTGTTCATCAATTACCCTAATTAATTCTTCTTTACTTCTTATTGATGATATTTTTTTTCTAAATTCTTCATTTAATAATAAGACAGAAAGCCTGGATACAGTTTCTAAATGTTCATTATTAGCATTTTCTGCTCCTGCTATCATGAAAAATACATGAGCTGGTTTACCATCCATTGAATCATAATCAATACCTTCTTTAGAATACCCAAAAGCTAATGTAGATTTCTTAACTGTTTTTGACATAGCATGTGGAATTGCAACACCTTCACCTACTCCTGTTGAAAACTCTTCTTCCCTTTTAAGTATAGCAGCTTTAAATTCTTCCTTATTAGTCATAACGTTTGCATCATAAAGTTTATTTACAAGTTCATTTATTACTTCTGATTTTGTTTTTGAAGATAAATTTAAAATAATGGTGCTTTTTAATAAAAGTTCACTAATTTTCATTTTGTTTCCCTCCATTTTAATTTATTTTTGTTATAATAATTTCATCAATTAATGCTGTTACTTCATTTTTAGTACATAAATCAAGAGAAAAAGCTGTTGCTCCTCCTGCTGCTGCCCCCCATTTAAAAGCTTCAAGAATATCATTAGTTTTTGTGAAATTAGCAATAAATCCAGCTACCATAGAGTCACCTGCTCCAACAGAGTTTTTAATGATTCCTTTTGCTGGTGAAGCATTATACGATCCTTGTTTGCAAATAAGAATTGCACCCTCACCTCCATTAGAAACAATAACATTCTGTGCTCCCATACCAATGAGTTTTCTTCCATAAAACACAATATCTTCTTTATTCTTAATATCAACTTCAAATAATTCACTTAACTCTTGTTTATTTGGTTTAATTAAAAAAGGTTTATTTATTAATGTACATATTAATGCATTTCCTGTGGTATCGATTACAAATTTTATATCTTTATCACTGCATCTTTCCTGTATTATGGCATACACATCAAAATCAACACTCTTTTGTACATTCCCAGCAAGCACTACAATGTCTCCATCTGTGAATTTATCTGCTTTTTCAAATAACTTCTCCAAAGTTTTTTCATCAATATTTGGTCCTAAACCATTTATTTCAGTTTCTTTTTCAGATTTTATTTTAATGTTAATTCTAGTATCTTCATCAACATTTATAAAATCTGTTTTTATACCTTCATTTTCAATATGATTTTTAATATATTCACCTGTAAAATTTCCAATGAAACCTAACGCAGTACTTTTAACTTCTAAATTATTAAGTACTCTTGAAACATTAATTCCCTTACCGCCTGGATATTTTGTATCCATCTTAACTCTATTAACTTCTCCTATTTTAAAATCATCAATATTTACAATATAATCAATAGCAGGATTAAAAGTTACGGTATAAATCATCCTCAGTCACCACCTTTACATTTGTTAATTTTTCATATTTATCAAAATTCTCAACTTCTGCATTTGTAATAATTGATGCTTTCTCAATTTCTGAGACTTTACAGAAAGCAACTTCTCCAAACTTACTTTCATCTGACAAAACATATGCTTCTTTTGATAATTTAATGGCTGTTTCCTTTATTACTGCCTCCTCTGAATCTGGTGTTGTATATCCATACTCAAAGTGAATTCCGTTGATTCCTATAAAAGCCTTATCAAACCTGAATTTTTCTAAGTTTTTTAATGTATCAATTCCTATAATTGCCTTTGTTATAGCTCTGACTTTACCGCCAAGAATATATGAATTTAAGCCTTTTTCAACTAATGCATCAATGTGCTTAAGTCCATTTGTTACGACCACCACATTTGTATTATTTATATACTTAATCATTTCAAATGTAGTAGTACCTGCATCTAAGTATATACAATCTCCATTTTGAACTAATGATGCAGCATATTGTGCTATAATTGATTTTTCGTTTATATTTTTATCAAGCTTTTCATTATAGCTCAATTCAGTATATCTGCTTTTAAGCAGTGTAGCACCTCCATGAACCCTTTTAAGTGCATTTACACTTTCAAGATAAGTCAAATCACGCCTTATGGTAGACTCTGATGTATCTGTAAGCTCAACAAATTCATTAAGTTTTACTATACCTTTTTTTGATAAAATGTCTAAAATTAATTTGTGTCTTTCTTCTGTTATCATAAACCAATCACTCCACTTCACAATATTACCTTCACTTAGCAAATAATTTGACTGTTTTTAACTTTTTTTAAACGTTTATTTTGTTTATGTACTCATTATAAATCAAAACAAATAAAAAATCAATCACTTTTTATCAAAAACATTCAAATATTTTTTTATTCGTTCAAAAACGTTCAATGTCGATTATTTTTACTATTGAAATGATTATTTTTACTATTGAAATGATTATTTAATATTTAAATAGATAAATTATAAAAAAGTATCACTAAGAAAGTGATACTTTTTTTTAAACCTTAATTAGATAAATCTTTATTTATATCCGTTTTCTTTATCTTCTTCCTCATCTTTTATTTCTTCTCTCATACTATTAAGAGCTTGTTCTCTTCTCTCATTTTTTGCAGTCAATTCTCTTCTGGTTTTTTCATTATCTGTTTCTTCAATTGCTTCATCAGCAAGACGATGATTTTTGATTGTATTACTAATGTTACACTGGATTCTATCAACATTATCTTCTCTGTTATCTGGTTTACTTTTCATAATCTTATTCCCCTTTTCTTTTTAAATAAATTTCATTAATTATTATTTCAAAAATAATTAGTTATTATACTTTCCTCCAAAAAAAATAACACTAGCAACGGGCTAGTGTTTATATAATGTATATTATAAGGGGGGTTTATGAAAATCTTATTAACATCTTCATGAGTTAATAATACAATAAATTTGTGGCTTTTTTATGTCAAATATAAATCTTTTTAGTTAATAAATTATGGAATTTTTATTAATGTCTTTTAAGCACTTAATTCATCTTTTTCAACTTCTCCATCTCTTAAATTCAATATTCTGCTGCCATAGCTGGCTGCTTCGTTTGAATGCGTAACTTGTACTATAGTAGTACCATATTTTTTATTGATAGTTTTAAATAATTTCATAATTTCCATTCCTGATTTTGAATCTAAATTTCCTATTGGCTCATCAGCTAAAATCAGTTCTGGTTCAAAAAGCAGTGCACGTGCTATAGCCACTCTCTGCTGCTGTCCTCCTGAAAGCTCTCTTGGTGTATGCTTTCTTCTTTCAGTCATTCCTATAATATCAAGTATTTCATCAAGTTTCTTTGCATAAGCTTTTGGTTTTTTTCCATCTAAAAGAATTGGAAGTAATATATTATCCTCTACATTAAGATTTGGAACTAAATTATAAAATTGAAATACAAAACCTAACTCAGTTCTTCTCATCCTGCTTTTTTCTTTTTCCTTCATATTTCCATAGTCTCTGCCATTTACAATTATACTTCCTTCTGTAGGATTATCAAGTCCTCCAAGTAGATACAAAAGTGTGGATTTCCCGCAGCCTGAAGGCCCCATAATAGAAAGAAACTCTCCCTTATAGATTGTAAAATTAATATTTTTTAAAACTTCTACAGATTCCTTTCCAAGTTTAAATGATTTATATAAATTATTTACCTCTATTGCTTTTTCCATTTTATATTCTCCTCTCAAAATTAAAAATTATATTATTTAAATAAACTTCTCTTATACTATCCTCTGTCATAAAGATCACTAAATTTCTAAAACGAGATCCTCTATGCTGTAATTTATAAATTAAGCTAACCTATTCATACTTAATTTCCTGTACAATTTGCATCTTCTTACTTTTAAATATTGAAGACAATGATGTAATCATCATTAAAACTATTACTGCAATAGTTATTGCACCTATAGATTTATATGGAAAGCTTAAATCAAGACCCATTGTTAAAAATTTCATTATATCTGTAAGACATATATTTATTCCATACGCTGCAACTAATGATATAACAGCACCTACCAGAGCTTGGAATATTCCTTCAAGAAATATCATATACCCACGGCCGCCTCTGCTTAAACCCACAGAACTCATAACTGCAATATCTCGTTTTCTTTGAATGAAGCTTATTGATACATTTCCGACAATTCCAAATGCTCCAATAATCATAGTTATATATGAAAATATTCCTAAAATATCTGTCATCTGCTTATTATCTTTATTATTTTGTTTTTGCATTTCAGTTTTAGTAATTATGCTTGTTCCTAAACCCTTGAGTTTTTTCTCTAAAGCTTTCTTAGCATCATTTGCTGAAACCTTTGTTGAAATAGAATATGAAGTAGGATATTTTATATCAAAATGCTTTAATGCTGCCTTTTGTGATATTAAATTAAAATTACCACTATCCATCATTTTTGCATCAAATATTGAAAGAACTTTAAACTTTTCTTTTTTATTGTCAGTAGTAAGTGTAATAGTATCATTTTGTTTTATATTATATCTTAAAGACATCTGTTTAGATATAATAACTCCATCATCATTGTTGTTAAGTGCATCAAGCTCACTATTCTTATCTTTAAATACTGTATACTGTTCATAAGTTTTGTACTTTTCTGGATCAACATAATTTAAATATATATTTTTTTGAGTATCTCCATTTAAGCTTGTTGATATTTCACCCATTGACATAATATTTGATGCATCCTCATAATTATTAACAATGTCATCAACATTCTTTACATAATCTGAATTGACATCTATTCTAACATCAAATTTCATAGTATTATAAGCACCATCTACTGCTTCTCTTATAGAAGAGCTTAGAGAGTTAATCATTACTATTGCAATTACTGAAACAGCAATTAATCTTATATTGTTAATTAAAACCTTTGAGGTTCGCAGATTATTAAATCCTAACATTGAAACACCATTTAAATTTCTTAAAAGCTTTACTAATGGGTAACATACTGCATCTACAATTTTAGGTATTATAAGTATTGTTCCAACAAATGCCATAAATAATTCTGGAACTGAAGATACATAATTAATCTTTGCACCTGTAAAATGAAGTACAACTGAAACTAATATACATATAAGTCCTGCAATAAAACTTTTTAATGATGCTTTACTTGAAGTACTGATTGTATTTAATATAACATCTTTAACTGGCAGCTTTCGTATTGATAAAATTGGAAACACTGTTGAAGCTATTGATAATATAACTGCAAATACAAATCCAGCTGCAAAATACGGCGGATAATACTGAGCAGTTGCCTTAATACCATATTCTTTTAATGGATTACACAAATATGCTATTAATGATGTAAGTCCTGCGCCAATTAAGTCTCCGATAATTCCACCTAATATTCCATAAAGCAGACTTTCTATAAGTAATATTACCATTATTTTACTTTTAGTAGCTCCTTGACTCAAAAACGTCCCAATAATTGATAATCTTTCTGTTATAATAAGCTTAAATGAACTATATATTATAAATGAAGTCATTATAAGTACTATTCCCAGCATAAATAATAGTGCTACTCTGATCATACTCAGCTGCTGCTCAATAAGTTTCTCATCATATATTTGAGAAGCAACAATTTTTGTACTCTTATTTCTGTCATTAAAATCTTTTATCCAAGATGAAAGATCCTTGCTGTCTACTGATAGAAACATCATACTATATTTATTTTCCTGTCCATATATTGAAAATATATTTTCTTCTGGAGTTATAAAATTAAACTGCTTTTCCTTTTCACCAAAGAATAGTCCTTTATTATCTGATATAGCAGCTATTTTATATTCTTCTTCTTTGCCTAAGATATTTAACTTTAACTCATCACCAATCTTTACTTTCAAACTATCGCTGGCTTTTTTTGAAATAATAAGCTTTTTGCCTGTAAAAGGTTCTAAATCACCTTTTTGCAATATTTTCATTGTACCAAAATTATTAAAATCTGAAAGTGTAGTACCTGTTATGCCAAATTCTTTTTC
>JAUZPN010000101.1 GCA_030705885.1 Bacillota bacterium
GAAGAATTATTTCTTGTGTTTCAGCCTCAGTATACTACTTATTCTAAAAAACTTAGAGGCTTTGAATCATTATTAAGATGGAAATCTGGTAAATTAGGTACAATAAGCCCAGGAGATTTTATTCCTATAGCTGAAGAAATGGGATATATTAATTTGCTTGGCAAGTGGGTTTTAGAGGAATCATGCAAAAAATTAAAGCTTTGGCATGATACATATAATACAGATATTAATATGTCCATAAATATATCAGCTGTTCAAATAAATGATCCATCCTTTTTAAATATTGTTTATAAAATTCTTAAAGATACAGGCGTAAATCCTAAATGCTTAGAATTTGAAATTACTGAATCAATATTTGTTTCAACTATGGACTACGCAACAGATGTTTTAAACAAGTTAAAAGAACTAGGGATAAAAATTGCTCTAGACGACTTTGGAAAAGGATATTCTTCACTAAGTTATATATGTTCATTTCCAATTGATTCATTAAAAATAGATAAAAGTTTTATTGATGACATTACTACAAATGAAAAAAAAGATTCAATTGTAGGATCTATAATTTCATTAGTTCATGACCTTGATATCTCTGTAATTTCAGAGGGTATTGAAACAACGGAACAGTTACAATGTTTAAAATGCCACAGCTGTGACTATATACAAGGTTTTTTATGGGGAAAACCGCTATTTGAAGAAGCTGCAGAAAATCTTTTATCTGAACAAAATAATGTAATATGTTAAATTATAAAAAATCAGCAGAATTTAAATTCTGCTGATTTTTTATAACACTTACTATACTTAGTCACAAAATTCCAATAAATTTCTAAAATAACAGGCTCCCTGCTAACTATTCTCATATCTGGTTGTGACACTTCAGCGGAGCACCACTACTGTCACGAAACCGAAGGATCCATTTTCAACGTGCACAGTAGTGGTAGCGAAGCGAATTGCGCACAGCCTGATGGTGTATGTATAGTAAATCCCAACCGCGGCGCAGCACCGAGGCAAAACTGCCAAGGAGTCTATTATCTAAGTTTTATCTATGTGTAATATTATACCATATAATAAAAATACTATCAAGGGTTTTCTTTATACTATCCTCCGTCACAAAGTTCCATTAAATTTCTAAAAGGAGCTTATCTCTGCTATTATTTATAAATTAAGTGGAACTAAATGTGGCAAGGAAAGTATAATTCATTACTTAACAACTTCAAATGCTCTGTTAATAATATCTTTATATCTCTTTTCATTAACACTTTTTGCCCAAGATGCCATTCCTGATATTTCATTTTTTACTTCTAGTGGTAAATCACCAGAAGTTTTTAATTTATTAGCATTATAAATTGCTGCTCTAAGATTTCTTATCCATTTTCTAGGCAGCCCTGCTTCTTCATTATTTATAACAATTCCTGTAATACACTGCCTGTTATTTTTCCTCAGAAATCTTGTTTTTTCATTATTAATGTTAAAGCCTTCTTCTTTCACTATTATTGAAATAAGTCCACAGAACTTTCCTAGGTTAATATTGTTACTATCTTTATCACTAAAATTGATACCAAAAGCTTCTTCAAAACTGGTTTTTTTAAGGCTGAAACTCATATCATCAGCATATCTAGTATAAATAAAACCTGTCTTTTCAGCTAACCCATTTAACCTGGTATCCAGCTTTCGACATAATATATTTGTAATCATAGGGCTTGCTGGAGAACCTTGAGGCAGAATTCTATTAGATGTTTTCACATATTTTGTTTCTCCCTTAACTTCTATAGCCATACGCTCACAATATGTACAAAGCATTGCAAGTAAAGATGAAATATATCCAGAATATCCAAAAGTCTTAAACATTCCTCTAACTCTTTCAAACGTTATTGTTGGAAAAAAATTTTCTAAATCCATATTGATTAACAAAGAGGTTTGTCCTTCATGAGCCTTGGCTCCAGAAACTACAGACTTTCCTTTAAGGAAACCATGTGCTTTCTCTGAAACTGAAAGTTTGCATAATATTTCTTCTAAAATTTTTCTCTGAACTGCTTTTAAAACAGCTTTTGGTGCTGCTATATTACGAACTCCGCCTTTTCTTTTAGGAACTGTATATCTATGATAATGATCAACAGAAACTACATCTCTATGGTAAGTTAAAAATCGCAGCTGTTTATACTCAATACATAAAAACTTAGTTAAGTCCTTATCAGTTTTTATTAAAGGCAGTCCCTGCTGTATTAACTTATCATCCTCTGTTTCTTTATCATTTAATAAGTCTGAATATCCTTTACCTATAAAAACAATTTCTTCAGACTTTTTCTTTTGCCATAATTCTGATTTTTCTTTTTTCAAAAGCTCCTGCTGCTTTCTTCTCTCATTGCGGCGGGCTTTTGATTCTTCCATTACTTTTTTAGCTATATCTTTTCGAATTTTATCAATATTCCAAGTATCTTTATATTCTTTTTTTAATTCAAGTAATTTTGTATTTATTTCTTCTTTTTCATTATACAACTCAGAAATATCATTAACTATTTTATCATATTCCTGCTGAAGCGACTGCCTTTTATTAAACTGCTCTAAAGTTTCATCTTTTTGTTTTTCATAAGGTGTAGGCAGATTTTCAGGCCAAAACCCATATTCCTGCATTTTCAATAATGTAAATTCTTTTTTGCCCATTTCTTTTATATTTTTTCTATAGTTTTCTTTCTTGTTTTGCTGAAGTTCATTGCTTTCCGCCATAATTACCCTCCATTTCACAGCTGTGGTAATTGCATACTATCCTCGGTCATAAAGTTCCAATAAATTCATGAAAGGAGCCTCTCATTGCTATCATTCATAAATTAATTGGAACTAAACGTGTTCGAGGAAAGTATACTACAACAACATCTCCATAATATCTTTTATTTTATATTCTTTTTCTTGTTTAAAATTAAGTTTTAAAAACTTAGAACTATTTATATAAAGCGATAAAATATGAGCACACGGAGCTGAAATGTTTCTATCACCTTTATTGAATTCTTTGCATTTACATTTAACTTTTAAAATCTGTCCGTCCTTATCTATAACTAATTCAGTTTCTGTTGGATCAAATTCACGATTATATGATTCTGTGCCGCGAAATCTCCAATTTTTATATTTGCTGTTTATCATTTTAAATGATTGTTTTGCAGTTAAATTACCGTCCTTTGATTGAACTAGAGTAAAATTCTCAAGTCCTTCATCCATATACTGCTGAACTTTATTTTCTGCATCAGAAGGTTCATATAATTTCTCAGGTATAGGAATACTGCATAGCTGCCTAAATCTAACTAAGTCACTTATTGCATCATAATAAGCTTCACCTTTTCTCAGAAGCATGCCAATTCCAGCTTTATTATCACTTTTAGATAGACTATTAAATTTATTATAAATATCTTCTACAGACATAAACCTTTTTTCTTTTAATAATGAATAAATTTCATCATAATTTCCATTTCCAATAAACCCTGCTAAAACATTAAAAGCAGTACCTTTAACCCAGTCATTAGAAGACCAAGAGGAAAAACCAATTGTCATTTTCATGTTTGTTAAATCTGCTATAATAAACTGAGGCATTCCAAAACCAAGTAATCGTACTTTAAAAGATTTAGCAATAGGAATTATTTTTTCAACAATCAACCATCGTTCTCGTCCCCATATTTTCTCTTCTCTTCTTTTTTCACCATGATAAACAGCCTTTAAAGTAATCTGTTTTCCAAATGGCTCAAATATAATTGTTACTGGCTGATTAGGTTCTAATATCCACTTCATATATCTAGGACTTGTCTTTGCTTTGTGCCTTCTTAAAAACGAACAAATATCATACATATCTACTGGTGATAATTCCACATCAACTCCAATAAGACTAGCAGCAGCAGATACTTGATTAAAACCTTTTATCCAAGTTTCAGGCAAATCTATTTTCTTTTCAATATGTTCCGGCATAATGCCAGTGTCTACCACAACGCCGCTGGGATTAATAGACAGTTCAACATTAGTGTATGTGCGAAACCTTTCTATCTCCTTAGAAAGTTTTGATGAAAAATCTATGTTTGTTGTACCAAGCTCAGGTTTTTGAAGCAGTTCAAATTCATTCATATCAATAGATAAACAACCATATATAGATTCATCAGCAGAAAAGGCTTCAAATGATACTTGATCTGGATGAACTGTTATAACAGGGTCTAATACTATCCAAAGTGAAAGGTCTCTCTCCTTTATAAATTTCCAAAAGTCTCTCTCAATTTTATAATAATCCTTCCAAACATCAAGGCTGTCAATTTCTTTTTTTAGTTGTTTTTTTACATCATAAAGCTTTAATATTTCTAATTCATTCTGCTCAAGTTTATCCAGCTGCTCATTCATTTTATTTTGTATTTCTTCTCTTACACCTGGTGCATACTTTTCATGATCCAGCACTCTTCTGTCAATCTCCTGATTAAGCCAAGCAAAAAATTCAACTCTTTCTTTCTTTTTTTGACTCATATCACTTATTACAATCTCACGCAGCATAAGCATTGCATCTCTAAAAACAAGCGGGTTCTTCAATCTGCCTGAAAATGATACTCTTTCTTCTCTTGAAAGATCAGGGCTTAACCCGAGTACAGTTTTATCTCCCTCTGGAACACACATTGAGGGATTTGCATATTCGTAATTAATTTTCAATTAGAACAACCCCCTCTCTTATTTGTGCCAAAGCAACTAAAGCTCTTTCCGAATCTATATTAATATTTGATCCTCCAATATCTAACAACATGCTTTCAACTTCCTGAAATTTTTCCTTATGACTATTAATAAACTTAGGAATAACATTATAAACTTTATCCTTGCATTTTGAAATTTTATTAGGCAGCAAAAGCAGTGTTTTTATATAATACATAAAAATATCTTTGTCCACATTATCAAAACTATTAATTATTCTATTTGTTTTATCTGAAATATATCTCTTAATTTCTATTGAATTATGCTGAAGCATTTGAATTATAAACTCTTCTGGAATCATCTCACCATAAAGCTCATCTAACTTCTTAAGTCCAAAAGTATATACTTTAGGCTCAGGTGAATCAATGATTAATGCATGAAGCTGTTTCTGTTTTTCAGGCAGAAGATTCCCAAAAACTTCTTGTGCTTTTATATTTAATGCAGTTGACTCAGATTCAAGCATTATCAGTAATGTAGCAAATCTATCTTCTAATTCTTTACTATTAGAATTTACAATGCTTATAAGTGTTTTAAACATTTTAGAAGAACCTAAACTCAAAACCTTTAGAATTATATTATCTGAAGGTATTTTTCTGATTTTTACAGCTTCAATAATAGAAATAATTCTTTTATTTATTGATGGTATAGGCTTTACAACAGGTTCAATAATTATTTCTTGAATTAGTGAATCTAATTCTTCATAAGGTATTGAAAAAATTGCTTCTTCTATAAATGCTTCCATACACTTTGGAAGTCTTTGTCCTTGAGTAAGTACTGAAATAATTTCTGATAGTAATATTAATTTATCATTTTTAGAAATCTGCTGTATTTTACCTGTTGAAGCTGACAATACTTCTTTTATGTCATCTGAAAAATTAACATCTGCACTAATTAATTTACCTGACCTAGCAATAATCTGCCTTATGAATTCCATATACTGAGCTTCACTCATAGAAAGCAGATTCTTAAAGAGCAGTTCTTTCCAATCATCTAAATTATCTAAAAATAACAAATCTGCTGTATCTGCTGGTGAAAATGAACCATTGCTTTTATTAAAATATTCCATAGCAGTTTTATGCATTTTTTCGCTTGAGGAACCAATTAAAGTTATCATTAACTTTGAATCAAATTCGCCTAATTGCTCTAATTTACTTTGAAGTATACTCATAAACATTTCAGAAATTGGTTCATAAGTGCAAAGACATAAATTTATTAACTTTTTATAATCAATTTTTTCAATAAACTGCTGCTGTTTTGGTGAAAGTTTTAAAATGTAGTAGCATGCTTTAACTACTTGATCAATCTGTGCTTCAATAGCTATATCTGCTGCTATATCCAAATTATCATCCCAAATCTCTTTCATATATTCATATCTGCCTTCAAGCTTTATCAGCTGATCATTAGCTTTAAAATCGTAACGCTTACTCCAATTTTCATAGCCTGTAGGTGCTTTTCCTTTAAAATCATAATATAAATAATATTTTAAAAGTTTATTATATTGAAAATTATTTTTAAACTTGCATAAACAGTCATTTTCAGTATATGATGTGCACAGATACTTCATTGCTGTCATAAACTTATCAGGGCTGTTCTTTGCATAATCATTAATAATTCTTTTAACATATCTTTGAAAATAATTTAATGCTTTTATTTTACTGCTGCCTTTAAGGTTGTAATATACTCTTGGTGCATCTGTGTAATATGCAATTTTTCCTATTACATCAGGCAGTTCATAAATTTCAGCTTCCTGAATAGTATTTTTGAAATTAATAATTTTTAAACTTACTCCATCAGTGTACTGACCTTCCTCATATCTTACACTTGCTCTTTGTCTTACACTTTTTCGAATGCTTCTGTCGTATGTCCAATAATAATCCATAAGCATACCAGAATTTGCATACTTTCTATAAGCAGCACCATTAAGAATTTTATCTGATGGAATATCCTTATTTCTTATTTTTGTAAGATGTAAATCCATTTTTGATAAGTATTTTCTTATATCCTTTATTCTATCTTCTCTTAACTCATCATTTAATGAATTCAAATAAATTTTAGCACATCTTATTACACCGTCAGTATAATTTTTGTCTGCCAGTTCTATTTCTGATTTAATAATAATTTGAGCCTCTTCACTTAAAATAGGATTTTTAGTTTTTGCAAACTCTAGAAATAATCCTGATATAAATTCAGGACTTCCTATATTTAAAAGCTTAATATACAATTCTTTAGGAGGGTCCATTTTTATAAGATTCTGCAATTGTTTTTTTCTTATATATATTTTGGGGTTACTGAAAATATCAACAACAATTTCAACATATTTAAGTAGTTCTCCTTGTAACTTTAAAATCTGGTTTGGATTTTCTGCTAATTTAAACCCACTAAAACTTATATTTTGGTTTTGAATCTCTCTTATGTATTTGTCATATGACTGAGAAATAAAATATGGCAGAACAATCTGCTGCTTTGGTTCTAAATTGTAAAATTCCTTGACTTTATATTTATCACTGGATGACCAGTACCAATAATCATTTAACGCTGTCTTAAAATACATATCATTTGGTTTCTTATTTTGTGAATTTCTATAACTGTAATGTTCTATTATTTTTACAGCTTTAAAGGATGGCATATGACCTCCTTTACCCTTAAACACAGCATAAGAAGTATATTTTACATCATCCTCAAGAGTATTATATCCATCACTTTTAGCACTTCCAAATTTATGTTCTCCATAAAATATTAAAAAACCTGGATTCTTATTTTCATCCCATCCCCATAAAACTAAGGTTCTCATTGGATTAGTCTGCTTTTTCCAAACTTTATTTGACTTCTTTACATTATATATTATATTAACTATGTTTTCTTTATTTATTGAATCTTCTTTATTTAATCCACCATCTGCATTTTTTGTAATACTAACATTATCAGCATCACTTATTTCATTTATGATCTCATTATTTATTGTATCATCATCAACATTACTTAAATTTTTAGCTGCTTTTATATCATCTAAAGATTGTGAATTAGATTTATTTGTATTAGAATTCTCATTATTATTTTGCTGTGATTTAAATAAATTTGAAATCCATTTATACAGTTTGTTGTTATTAAAATCAGACATAATAGTCACCACCTAATTAATAAATTGTATGATCCTTCTTGTTTAGCATTTATATTTTACCATATAATTTAATTTATTACAATCAACAATGAGCAATGGAAAATTGACAGTTGACAATGGAAAATTGATAACCGTTCACATTACCTGTCATTATCAAAAGTTGATAACCGTCCCCTGCTTGTCCTTGTCAAAAGTTGTTAACCGTCCCTTGCTTGTCTGTCTATTTTATTATTTTGTTGGTTTTTAAAAATTGAGTTACTTTTTCTCTGTATTCTTCTTTATTCGTGAAGTAAGAGTAAGCATGTTCAGCGTTTGGTGAAATATAAATGTATTTTGGTCCCGTTTTTTTTGCAAGATACAAGTCTAAGGACATAGATGCTGGTATGAGAGTATCGTTACTGCCATGAATAAACATAACAGGAGTTTTAACATTTTTTATTACCTTTATAGGTGAAATAGCATAAAATGAGAATCCTGATTTTTTAAGAGCAACAATGTTTCCATAAAAGAGTATAAACTTTGATAATGATGGTGGCAGAGGCTTTCCATATTGCTCAAATTTTATACTGAAGAGCTCAGGCAAATCTGAATAAGGACAATCCGCAACATAAAAGCTTACATTTTTTTCACTTTGATCTATATTTGCTTGAAGCAGAGAAGTTACTGCACCTAAAGATTCTCCATGTACCCCTATTATTCCGCCTTTGTTAACCCATTTAACCCACTTAACCACATTATCTAAATCATATTTTTCAAAAAAACCCAGCGATATGTCTTTGCCCCCGCTGCTGCCGTGGTATCTAGAATCATATACAAAAACATTGAAACCTAAATCTAAATACATATCAGCATACTTCATACCTTCCCACCTATTTCCTGTTACTCCGTGAACTATAATTACTGTGTCTTTAGTTGGTACTGGATTAAATATATATGTTCCACTTAACTTATATCCAAAATTTGATTTTACACTTACATCATACTTTTCAATGCTTTCAAATCTTTTATAGTCAAAACTGCTTTTATAATAGGACAGCCCTGTATTAGCTCTATCAAAATACATTTTACAAACTTTATTATAATATAAATTTCCAAAGTATAATCCAGCACAATTTACTACTATAAATGCTGTTACAAATGTGATAATTAATATTTTATATCTTATTTTCATTTTTTTATGTTTTTTATGATTCTTATGTTTTTTAATAGTAACACTCCCAATCTAAAATATATATCTTTATTATATCATAATTTCTAAGTTCTGATGATAGTTTTATCCTTGCATTAAAAGTCAGGAATTGTACAGAAATTTGTGTAAATAAAAATAGCCACCCATTAACTAAAATCCAATTGGTGGCTATTTCTATCTTTTGTTATTTTACTGTAGAATTATACTTTTCTCTTTCACTTTTAGTTACAACTAACTAGAAAATAGCTTTTCTCATTTTCATCTGCGGATATATAGTAACAAACATAGACTGATAATTTGTAAATGACAACAAGGTAAAGCTTCTTCAAAAAATTTATTAAAACTTTTTGATTCAAAATATTCTTTAGTTTTTAATTGTTATTGAAATACCTGTATAAGCTCCAAGTGTTGAATCTGTATACTGCATTTTATAAAAAATAGCATTCCAAGTATCTTTTGTAGAATATAGTGTTGTTAATTGATTTTTTTCACAAGATAAATAAGTTAATGCAGTGTTTTTACTTACATTTAATCTTGTCAATTGATTATTACTGCAATACAAAGATTTTAAAGAAGTAAAATATTCAAGTCCATTTAAATCCTTTATTCCCATAGAATCTAAATTTAAATTTTGTATGTTCTTTACATCGGAATAAAGTATTGGAGATGAATTGTTTTTATTTATTAAGGAATAAACTGCATTTCTAAAATCATCATCTATAAATGCACCAGTTATATTTGTATTATCAGTTACAGGCTGATTTATAATCATTTTAGTTAATCTAAGATAGTCATTAACATTAACTTTATTATCCCCGTTTATATCATACCTAATATCTTTAGGTGATGAAAGAAGAGCTGTTCTTAATATAGCTAAATCTTTATTATCTATAACATTATCTGCATTAAAATCTCCTTTTACTGCTGATCTACCCACTGAGCATATAATATTATATCTGATCCATTCATTGATACAGTTGTATCTGGCGGATAACTTATTCCACTTCCAACTAATAAAAGTATTCTATTTTCATTTAAATCACAAATTAAAGTTAAATTTATTTATCTTCAACTACCATATCCATTCCTCTTAAATAGTCATCCACACTTATATAGCCTTTCATAAATTCTGCAGAAGACTCATTTATTGATTTAGCTGCATCAGTATTTGGCATTATGTCTTGAATTAATCCATTACTTGTTTCAAAACTTGTAACATTGCTCATAAAATTAATTACTGAAAGTTCTATTTTATTATTTTGATTTAATTTTAAAGCACTTTCATTAAATATAATATTAGGGTCATTTTTTTCTTCATAAAGGTAGATTGAGTAAAACTTTGACATTTCAACTGCTAATTTTACTGCATCAAGAGGATGCTTAGATGAAGCATCAATAAATAATCCAGAGTCAGGTTTAACTCCACCTGCACAATATTTAGCATAGTTTTGTTTTAATGAAGTATCTAATACAGGATAATACATAATAGCATTTTTACCCTTTAATTTTGTATCAGCTTCTTCAAAATTATTTGATGTTCCAAAGTACATTGCTGCTTTTCCTTCACAGTAAAGATTAAATGCATCTTCATCACTAATATTTTGTGCATCTTTTTCAAATGCATTAATATCTAAAAGCTCTTTAACCTTTGTTGCTGCAATTTTATAAGGCTTATCAGAAAATTTAGCTTTTTTAGCTGCTATATTTTTGGTAATTTCAGGATCCATAGAATAAGCAAATCCTTCCATCATCATAGCTGCTGGATATCCATCTTTTGCTCCAATTGCAATAGGTGTTATTTTATTAGCATTTAATACCTCAACAATATGTTTTAGCTGATCTGCTGTAGTTGGCACTGAGATTTTATTTTTTTTAAAAATATCAACATTGTATTGAATAACCTCATAGGATAAACCATCAAAAGGCACTGCATAAATTTGATTTCTATATCCTTTTACTTTTGCTGATGGAATTACTATGTTCCAAAAATCTAATTCATTCAAGTATTTCTCTATTGGAATAACATCACTATTATCTAGTAGTTCTTTCACATGACTATTATTTTCAGAATAAAACACATCTGGAATATCATCAGCAGATTGTAATATTCTAATTTTAGTATCATAAGCACTTTCA
>JAUZPN010000102.1 GCA_030705885.1 Bacillota bacterium
AGAGAAAAAAGTAAAATGCAGCTATCATATACTTTTTCTTTAATACTTTGTGTTTCTCCTTTTCCAGAAATATATTCAATTGCAATTTCATCTTCTCCTTGCTTGCATAAAGAATATATAACTCCATAATTTTCAAAACCCACATCAAGAACATTCCCTTTGAAAACTTCTCTTTCCATATTTATAAAAACCTCTTCAGACATAAATTAAACCCCCCTATTCAGTTAATTTATATTTTTAATTTTTTTCAAATCATTTTTATATTATTTTTATTTATTCAAAAAAATTATTATTCCTTCATAATAATGATAAATTATTATTTTTTTATGATATTTTTTTTTTCAATATTATGATTTTCATTTATTTTTTCAAAAAAATCTAGTAAAAAACCTGCAGTACTGCTTTGTGCTTCTTTTAAAATTACTGTAGATATTTTTCCATACCTTTCTTCTTTATCCTCTATATGCAGAAACTTTAAGTAGGTATTATTTGCAACTAAAGCATTGTTATTAATATATTCATCAATTGTTTTATATCTATAAATTCCTTTTTCCTGTACAAAAGTATAATCAGTCATAAATTTGCTTATAATCCACATTTCAAAGCCTCGATGGCTTTTTAAAAGTTTATTGTTTACATGTTGAGGAACAGTGGCATCCTGAATCAAATGACAGGCAGCACCTAAATAAAATATACTCTCATCAAAATCACCATTTTTATTTAAATCTAAAGATTTATTAAAATATTCTCTGCATAAAGTAAGTGCATCAGAAAATCCATAAAGTCCTTTACTTTTGCTAAAATGGTAAAAATGATTTGTACTCTTAAAATCTTGATCTGCCCAAGTTACACCTTCATTTAATAATCTCATATTCTTTCTATAAAATTCATACTCTTTATTATATCCTTCATTTTTTAAAATTTCTACGGCCTGCATATTAATGAATTTATGCACTGTACAATTAGTTTTCATAATCATTTTTTTAAAAGGATTTACAGCAAACATCACACCTCTTAAAGCTTTTCCATAAGTTTTTTCAACATTATCCATTAGTATTTAATAACTCCTTTATAATTTATACTATTCAGAGTCTCAAAATTCCACTAAATTTCTAAAAATATATTATTTTTCACATTCAACACTATAAATATAGCCTGAATTACTATCTAATAATTTGAGTTCTCTGCCGAAAAATTTTCCGCTTACAATTTTACTTTGCTTTCCAAAAAAAGCTTCTTGAATTAAAATTCTGCCTTTAGAAAGCTTATATAATATATTATCGTTCAAATCACAAAAATATATACTATCTTTTTCTCCAATTATCCCACTTTTATCAACTGCAAGCGTCCCTATTGAGTTTAATGTTTTATACTGATAAATTGGTGCTGGTGGATTTGTTGAAGGATGATTTTCCAAAATAAAGTTCAATCTTGAATTATTATTCCCTTTAAATTTAGGAGAAGTTACAGGGTCACCCCCACTATAGTCAGGCCATCCGTACCAAACATTTTTCATTATTTCATAAATATAATCAGAATCACCATTTACTGGCCTTAAACCTCTATTTTCCATTCCTCCAACAGATGCAATAAGTTTGCTTTCGCTGTTGAAATCCAAGCCCTTTACATTTCTTATTCCATATGCATAAGTTTCATAATTTTTATTTTTTATATTATAAATTAGTATTGATGCGTTTCCTGGAACATGAGCAGTTACTATCTGCCCACTAAAATTTTTTGTTCCATAAGCTGTAAAAGCTCCTGTTTTTTCATCTCCAAAATTGTTTCCTTTTAATGTAATATCCTTAGGAGTAAAATCATGGCTGAACACGTTATTTTTGAGCCACTGATTGTCTAATCCAACAATACCTGAATTAGTTGCTGCACCAATAGTCACAAATATTTGATCACCTAAAATCTTTATTAAACTGTTCCTGTAATCTCCAAAGTTAGGTAAAGTATTTATCAATATTTCTTGTTCTTTTTTATTAACATCATAAGACATAAGATTATTAAGAGATGTAAAATACAAAACATTTTTATAATATTCTAAACTATCAATATCAAGTTTTTTATCATAAAGAATATCAAAGCTTTTACCATTAGTATCTATATATTGAATTCTATCCTTAAAGGCTATGTATGTATTTCCATTACTATCACAGGTAAAGTCTCTTGCTCCAAAAAAGCCTTTTAATTTCAAATTCACTTTTATTTTTTTATCTATTGTTAGTACCTTATTATCATTATAGTAATTTTTCAGTAAGAGCAGCGATATAGTTATAATGATTATACTTAAACAAATTAATACTGCTTTTTTCATTTTTCCTCCATTCACATATAACTTTTATTAATATATATTTTCATATTTTAATGTATATGTGTGAAGGCGATAATAATTTTATATTTTACAATAATCAATTTTTTTCAATAAGCTGAATATGTTCTTTTTCTACACTGCTTAAAGCTATAAATATTTTTTTAATAATCTCATTATCAATTTCATTATAATATTTTGAATAATACGATACAGCATGCACTTCTCTCTTTTTTGCCTCTAAAAGTAAAATATCATCTTCATTATATTTACTGTAGTCTATTTTTGCAAGCAGAGGAAGGCCGTTTAAACCAGCAAGTTTAGAATGTATTTTAGCATGCATATATTCTATCTTTGACAATGCTTCAAAAATCTTTTTAATTTCATCTGATTTAGATAAATTAACAGCCTTTTTATAAAAATCGCCATTAAATACTTCAAGTTTTGCAGCATGATCTAATATAATAATTTCTTTTTCACTCAGCTTAATATTGTCTAAATCATATTTTTCATCATTAGAACTTAAATATTCTTTACCTGCACCACAAAATGGACAATATATTATATTTTCATCAGTATTTTTACTATTGAAAGCTTTATTATTAAAATTATAGTTTTTTTCATTTATTTCAACACCACATATCATACATCTAAGTTTTTCCATTAAATCATACACCTCTATTAAATAATTAACTATGACAACAAAGAGAAGTTTATTTTAGAAATTTAATGCAGCCTTATGACTGCATATAGTCTATCAATTATTATAATAAAGTTTACTTTTTAATAAGTCAACGCTTTTATCTTATTAATTAAAGAAAGTATGATTACTCACCTTTGTAATAAATTAAATCTAATAAACATATTTATAAATAATCAGTAATTTTATGGAGATGATTATAATAAGCAGTAAAGATAGATTTTATAAAGATTCAGTAACATTAACTATTTCAAATCTAGTTACAGGAATACTAGGGTTTATGTTTTCAATAATATTGTCAAGAGAACTGGGTGCTGAAGGAATGGGACTCTATGGTCTTGTTATGCCAATTTATAATCTTTTTTTGTGTTTAATCTGTGGTGGAATGGTAACTGCAATTTCAAAAGTTTCTTCAGTATTTTTAGGTAAAAATGACTATAATAATCTAAACAAATCTATAAAAACTGCACTTTTTTTTGATTTCTGCTGGTCACTATTAGTAGCAACTTTTGTTTTTATAGCTTCTCCATTTATTAGTTCATCAATAATAAGGGACTCTAGAGCTTTATATTCCTTAATGGCAGTCTGTCCTGCTTTAATATTTGTAGCATTATCTTCTATTTTAAAAGGATACTTTTATGGAATATCAAAAGTCGAGATACCTGCTTTTATTGATATTGTTGAAAAAGCTATCAGAATTGCAGTATTAGTAAGCACTATTAACATTTTCTGCTTAAAAACAATTAATAATACAGTAATGGCCTCTTATTTTGCTCTATGTGCAGGTGAGTTAATAAGCCTTACTTTTCTATTTATTTTTTATAAAGTTAATAATTCTTCATTTTATAAAGGCATAAGTTTTTCATATGAAAGACGTACTCAACTTTTATTTGATATACTTTTTATATCTTTTCCTCTTTGTATAAACGGCTTTTTATCTACAGCATTATCAACTGTTTCTACAATAATTGTTCCTAGGCGTCTGATTAGTGCTGGATTTACTTACAGCAATTCACTTTCATTAATAGGTAAGTTTACAGGTATGTCTTTGAATGTAATCTTTTTTCCAATTATTGTAGTACAATCTATGTCCACAATACTTGTACCTGATTTATCAAAAAGTCTTAGTAAAAATGATTTTTTTTCTATGGAAGGACGAATATCAGAGGTTATTAAAATTTCTTTTTTACTTGGGGTATGCACAATGTTAATATGTATAACAATCCCTTTCTCTTTAGGAATGTTATTTTTCAGCAGAAATGATTTAGGTATATATATTAAATTTGCTGCATTATCAGCTCCTTTTTCATATACTGCAAGCTGTACTTATGCTATATTAAATGGTCTTGGAAAACAAGGTATTTTACTTAAAAATTCATTAATAGTTTCTGTAGAAGAATTAATTTTACTTTTTATATTTACAGGAATACCTTCAATTAATATTTTTGGTTATGGTATAAGCTTAATTCTAACATCAATAACATTATTTATTTTAAATTTTCACGAAATAAGAAAAACATGCTATATTCATTATAAATTTTCAGAACTATTAATATATTTTCTATTAAGCATATTTATATACTTAATTTTAGGAATTGCAAATCGCCTTCTTCCAAATTCATATTTTGCAGTAAAAACTATTATTTTAATTACTTTAGGATTTGCTTTGTTCTTTATAGGAGTAAAATATATTAATAAAGCACTAAAAGACGAGTAAACTTACTATACTCTCCTCGTCACATCTAGTCCCAATAAATTTATGAATAACAGCAAGGTGAAGCTTTTTTCATAAACTTATTGGAACTTCGTGACTGAAGATAGTAAACTAAAAATATTACATTTCAAAAATTTCCATTCCATTAACAGCTTCTTCAACAAGCTTATTAACATCAAGTACTTTTTCAGATTCAATTATATGTTTTAAAATTGGCTTTGTTTTAGGATGTTTTGGAACAAAAATAGTACAACAATCTTCATATGGCAGTATAGAAGTTTCATAAGTTCCTATTTTTCTTGCTACATCCATAATTTCTACTTTATCATCAGCAATAAGAGGTCTAAATACTGGTCTGTCTGAAACATCATCACTTACAACCAGACTCTCCATAGTTTGGCTTGCGACCTGACCTACACTTTCTCCTGTTGTAACAGACTGAATATTATACTTTTCCGCTAAAGTACAGGCTATTCTCATCATAAATCTTCTCATTATAATAGTCAGCTCGTCTTCTCTACACTTTTCTATTATCTGCATTTGTATTTCAGTAAATGGAACAACATAAAGTTTTATTTCACCAGTATACTTTTTCAGTATTTTTGCTAAATCTTTTACTTTTTCTTTAGCTCTTTCACTGGTATAAGGATGGCTGTGGTAGTAAACACAGCTTACTTCAACTCCCCTTCTTGCCATTAAATAACCTGCAACAGGAGAATCAATTCCTCCTGAAAGCATGAGCATAGTATTACCATTCATTCCATAAGGCAATCCGCCTACAGCTTTAATTTTTTTAGAATATACATAAGCTTTTTCTCTTATTTCAACATTAATAATTATTTCAGGATTAGTTACCTTTACCTTTAGCCCTTCAATATCATTAAGAATACGTCCTCCTAATTCTTTATTTACTTCTAAAGAATTTTTAGGGAAACTTTTATTTGCTCTATTAGTCTGTACTTTAAAAGTAACAGCTTTACTTTCCTTCATTTCAATTACAGCCTGCTTTTCAATTTCATCCATAGATGCTTCAACTTCTGTTACTATACAAAGTTCTGCTATACCTGAAACATTAACAAGTCTATTAATTATTTCATCTAAATCTTCAGAATAAATAAACCATCTTCCTTGATCTGAAACTGATGTCCATTCTAAATCACTTATAACGTTTTTAATATTATTCTTTAATTTTTTTTCAAACTTACCTCTATTTAAACCTTTTAAAAATATTTCTGCTGCATATTTTATAAGAATTAACTTTCTCATATTTTTAGTCTCCTTAAAAATTTTAATGCTTCTTTTAATTTTGAAATTGTATATTCTGCTTCTTCTATAGTATTGTTTTCACAAAAACTAAATCGTGTTGTACCTTTTATCTGTTCAGGTTTCAATCCTATCGATTTTAATACATAACTATCCTTACCAGATTTTGATGAACATGCAGAACCAGTAGAAACATAAATTTCTGATTCTTCAAGCACATGAAGCAGTACTTCTGCCTTTACTCCGCCAAAAGATACACTTAAAATATAATTAGATATATCTTGACTTTGAGGACTGTTAATTGTTATATCATCTATTTCTTTTAATTTATTAATAAAATAATCTTTAACAACACCAACATTATTATAGTTTTTTTCTAGATTATAATTAACAATTTCTGCAGCCTTTGCAAAGCCTAAAATACCTGCTATATTTTCAGTTCCTGACCTAACTCCTCTTTCCTGTCCACCACCGCAGATTAACGGTCTGGCACTAAGTCCCTTTCTTAAATAAGAAAACCCTATTCCTCTTGGTCCATGAATTTTATGACTGCTTACAGACAATAAATCAATTTTAAATTTTTGAACATCAATTTTAAATTTTCCATAGCTTTGTACTGCATCTACATGAAACTTTGCTCTGATTCCATATTCTTTAACTATAGAACCTATTGTTTCTAGATCTTGTATAATGCCCATTTCATTATTTACATGCATTACACTAACTAACTGAGTGTTTTTATCTATGTACTTTTTAAGCTGTTCTAAATTTACTCTTCCATTTGAGTCAACATCTAAATATCTTACTTCTACACCATCTGCTTCAATATCTTTGCACGTATTAATTATACTAGGATGTTCAATAGAAGTTGTAACTATATTACATCCATTTTTAGCAAAAGCCTTAATGGCAAAATTATTACTCTCACTTCCGCCTGAAGTAAATATAATTTCTTCCCTGCTGCAATTAATACTTTTAGCAAAAAAATCTCTTGCTTTATTAATTTCCTTTTCTGCATCAATTCCAATTTTGTATGCAGATGAAGGATTTGCATAACTATTTTCCATTGCAGATGCTACTAAATTAATAACTTCCTTGTATGGAATAGTTGTAGCACTATTATCAAAATATACTTCCAATTATTATCACTCCTGAATACTAAACTTCGCATTTGCATCTTCATATAACCGCAGCAACTAAACTTAACCTGTCCTTTGCTGTTAAATCAAATACTGCTTTGCAACTTCTTCTGCAAGTGTATATGGATCTGTTTCTTTATTAGTCAATTTATCAATCATACTTTCCATTTTGTTTTCTTCTATTAAATTATTTAATATAGGTTCTAAAATTTTTGCCCACAATGCTTCTTTAAACTCCGCCTTTGTTTTTTGACGGATTTTTGTAGATAAAAGTTTGTTTTGATATAAATATTCATAATGTTCTTCTATTTTATTACATAATTTTTCAACTTCTTCTGAAAACTTTTTAGGTTCTTTAAAGTTTCCTATGCGAAGAACGGGTATTTCCCACAAGTTACTATCTGATTTTTTAGATGACATAGATATCATATTTATAAGTTCTCTATATAGCTTATCAGCACCATCTCGATCAGCTTTATTAATAACGAAAATATCTGCAATTTCCATTAAACCTGCTTTTATTGCTTGAACTTCATCACCCATTCCAGGTACAAGCACTACTACAACAGTTTGTGCATGATCAATTATATCTACTTCCTGCTGACCTACACCACAGGTTTCAACTATGACTTTATCTTTGCCCATGGCTTCCAAAATATAAATTGCTTCTCCAACAGCCTTTGATAATCCTCCTGTAGCTCCTCTTGTTGCTAGACTTCTTACAAATACATCTTTATCTGAAGCATGAGACATCATTCTTATTCTATCACCTAATATGGCTCCTCCTGTAAAAGGGCTGGTAGGATCTACTGCTAACACACCAATTGTATTGTTTTTTTTACGAAAAGCTGTTATTATTTCATCTGTTAAAGTACTCTTTCCAGCACCAGGAGCTCCTGTAAGTCCAATTACATGAGAATTTCCTTTAACTTTAAAAATCTCTTTCATAATTTCATCTGTTTCAGGCATTTTATCTTCAATATTTCTTATAAGATGTGAAGCAGTACGAATATTTCCTTCTAAAATTTTTTTACTAATTTCATTCATAATTACATTCATTCCTTTCGCCGAATCACAAAAAATGATGAAAGCATTTCTTTTAGTCTTATAACCTAGGTGTTATATTGCTACTAATCCATTCAGCTGTTGCTTCAAGCGGTGTACCTGGTGTAAATATGGCTTTTATGCCTGCTTTATAAAGATCTTCTTTATCTTGTTCTGGAATAATACCGCCTCCAAAAACAGCAATATCTTCAGCATCCATTTCCCTTAGACATTTAGTTACTTCAGGAAATAATGTTTTATGTGCACCTGATAAACAACTTAACCCTACTACATCTACATCTTCTTGAACAGCTACAGATGCAATTTCCTCTGGTGTATGATGACAGCCAGTATAAATAACTTCAAATCCTGCATCTCTTAAAGACCTTGCCACTACTTTAATTCCACGATCATGACCATCTAAACCAGGTTTAGCTAATAATACACGAATTTTTCTATTTGATGGTATGTTTGCCATAATACTTACCCCCATTAATTAATAAATTCCAGGATCATGGTATTCTCCATAAACCTCTCTATATACATCACATATTTCTTGAACAGTAGCATAATTTTTAACTGCTTCTATACAATAAGGCATGACATTTTCACCTTTTTTACATACATTTTTAATATCATTAAGACAACTTAAAACTTTTCTATTATCACGTTTCCTTTTAACCTCTGCAAGACGTTTAACCTGCTCTTCTTCTACAGCTTCATCAATTTGTATAACAGGAATATCTACATTCTCATTTTCCTCAACATACTTATTAACTCCAACTAATATTTTCTTTTTATCATCTATCTGCTTCTGAAATTTAAATGCAGCATCAGATATTTCCATCTGAGGATATCCTTTATCTATTGCAGCAATCATTCCACCCATATCATCAATTTTATTTATATATTCCCATGCTTTCTCTTCCATTTCATTAGTTAAGGACTCAACAAAATAAGATCCTGCCAGCGGGTCAATTGTATTTGTTACTCCAGTTTCATCTGCTATGATTTGCTGTGTTCGTAATGCAATTTGAACAGCATGATCTGAAGGAAGACATAAAACTTCATCTAAAGAATTTGTATGAAGTGATTGTGTACCGCCTAAAACCGCAGCTAGTGCTTCTGTTGCTGTTCTTATAACATTATTATAAGGCTGCTGAGCTGTAAGAGAAGAACCTGCAGTCTGTGTATGAAAACGCATCCATAATGATCTAGGATCTTTAGCATGAAATCTCTCTTTCATGATTTTAGCCCACATACGTCTTGCTGCTCTCATCTTTGCTATTTCTTCAAAGAAATCTATATGAGAATTAAAAAAGAAGGAAAGTCTTGGTGCAAATTCATCTACATCTAAACCTTTACGTTTTATAACATCATCTACATATTCAATACCATCTCTTAATGTAAAAGCTAGTTCTTGAACGGCAGTAGCACCTGCTTCTCTTATATGATACCCGCTGATACTTATAGTATTCCATTTAGGTACATATTTACTTCCAAACTCAACAGTGTCACTTATAAGCTTTACAGATGGCTCTGGAGGACACATAAATGTTTTTTGAGCAATAAATTCTTTAAGCATATCATTTTGTATAGTACCACTTATCTTATTAAGAGGGACTCCCTGTTTCTCTGCACATGCACAATACATTGCCCAAAGAACAGTTGCAGGAGGGTTTATTGTCATAGAAGTGCTTATCTTGTCTAGGGGTATTCCTTTTATTAAGTCTTGAAAATCTTCAATAGTATCTATTGCTACTCCACATTTTCCAACTTCGCCTCTAGATTTTTTTGAATCACTATCATATCCCATTAGTGTAGGAAAATCAAATGCAGTACTAAGACCTGTCTGTCCTGTAGATAAAAGATAATGCCATCGTTTATTTGTTTCAACTGCAGTTCCCATACCTGAAAACATTCTGAAAGTCCAATTTTTACCACGATAACCAGTAGCTTGGTTTCCTCTTAAAAATGGATACTGTCCTGGATATCCTATATCATCTTTAAAATTCATATTTTTTAAATCTTCAGGCCCATATATCCTTTTAATTTCCAAATCAGAAACTGTAGTCCATTCTTCTTTTTGATCTGCATGCTTTGCAACAGTTTTTTTAACTTCTTCTTCCCATTTTTCTCTTAATTTCTTTGATTCACCAAGAACATCTTTATCAAACAATATATTACCTCCTATTATTCCTCATTAACAATGAATTAATATTCTATTCCTTCCTGACCTTCAATTCCAGCATTAAAATGATGCTTAACCTCACAAACTTCACTTACTAAATCTGCCATATCTTTGATCTTTTCTGAAGCATATCTTCCTGTTAATATTAAATTTAAGTTTTTAGGCTTATTTTTAATTATGTCTATAATGTCTTGCTCAGCTATTAAATTAAAATCAACAGCAACATTTATTTCATCTAAGATTATCATATAATACTTATTGCTTTCAATAATATCTTTTGCTTTTTTTAACCCCTGCTGTGCTAAATCAATGTCTTCTTTATCTGGATTCTCTTTACTAACAAAGCTATCAAGTCCACACTGAATAACAGTTAAGTCATTAAGATACTTTTCAGCAGCAAGATTTTCACCATATTTTCTTCCCTTCATAAATTGAATAATACAAACTTTATTACCATGTCCAATAGCTCTAAGTGCCTGACCAAATGCAGAAGTTGTTTTCCCTTTCCCATTTCCAGTGATTACCATAGTTAATCCATAACATTTTTTATTTTCTATATTATCCAAAACATCATCCTCTTTCTTAAAGCTATTTTAATTCTAAATCATACTATCCTTAGTTACAAAGTTTCAATAAATTTCCAAAAGAATTTTTTCTCCACTA
>JAUZPN010000103.1 GCA_030705885.1 Bacillota bacterium
CTGCATGAAGAACATTCTTCTTCAAGATAATTGTAAATTGTTCTTCCATGCCTTCTCCTTGCAATTTGAACTAAATTAAGTTCTGTAAAAGGGTAAATAACTGTTTTATTTTTATCTTTTTCAAAGCCGGATTTTAGTACAGCTAATATTTCATTTTTCATAGATGTTTTTTCAGTATCAATAAAATCAATTAATATTATTCCACTCAAATTTCTGAGTATAATCTGCTGAGCAATTACCTTTGCAGCTTCCATATTTGTTTTATAAGATGTCTGCTCTATATTTGAATTTTTAATATTTTTACCTGAGTTAACATCAATTACATACATAGCTTCTGTTTTTTCAATAATTATATAACCGCCGCAGGAAAGGTATACTCTATTATTTCTTAATAACAAAATTTCTTTTTCAATACCATAATAAAAAAATAAATCTATTTTATCATCATAAAGCTTAATTTCTGATGTAATATCCTTTTTATCTGAAATATATTCTTTAATATGCTGAAAATCATCTGCATTATTTACTGTTATACATGATACATCTCCTGCATTATCTCTAAGGACATTATCTATAATACCTTCATCACTGAAAAGCAGTCTTGGATTCGTACTGTATTTTGCAGTATTTAATATTTGTTTATATTTTTCATATAATCCTGCAATTTCATTATTAATTAATGAAATATCTGCCTCTGCTCCTGCAGTTCTAATAGTAATTCCAATATCTGAAGGTTTTATGATATTTTCTTCTAAATTTGATTTTATATTTTCATCAGTTATCTTTTTTGAAATATTAATTTTTGTATCAAAAGTTTCAAGAACGCAGTACCTTCCTGGCAGACTTACAGCATTAGTGACCTTAGCACCCTTATTCCCTAAATCTTCTTTTATAACCTCAACTAATACATATTCTCCCTTTTTTAAGTCTGTATTTTTAAACCTATTATCAAGATACATAAAACAATTTCTATTGCTTCCTACATCTATAAAAGCACATTTAAGGCCATTAACTATATGGTCAACTTTACCTAAATATATCTGACCAACCATAGGTTTATCATTTTCTTCTTCAGTAAAACATTCTATAAGCTTGTCATTTTCTTTTATTGCAACTCTAAGAAGCTTTTCCTGTCGTTCGATATATATTTTTTTCACAAAAACACCCCGCTATTTAAGTTCAGCATCTGCTTATATTCTTTTAAATCTAAGCAGTATATTCAACAAAATCTCAGCTGCTTTCCTAAACTTTCCTTCGCATTTCTTTTAAATCTGAGAAGCATATTCTGAAAGAGATATTAATTTTTTCCCCTTATAAGCATACATTTCTTCTCTCTTTATGTCTATAAAAGCATCATTATCTGCATAAGAGGTATTTTCCTTAATAAATTGTGAAAGCAGCTCTGCTGACAAATTCTCTTTACTTCCAGAGGATAATAAAACTTTTAGTGTTAATACATTATCATTAATAGAATATTCAAATGTTTTAATCATAGGTTTTATATTAACTATGTTTTCTCCGCTTTTTGTCTTTTTCAATATACTCCAGTCTGCATTTTCTAATAATAATTTTAATTCTTCGTTTATTTTAGAAACATCTGTATACTTTATCCTTATAGTATAATCTGCAGCATCTATTAATGCCATAGTTTGCTGAATTTTCTCATTATCACCTGCCTGCCTGATTTTAATTACATCTAAAATCTTGATACCTGAAGGAACGTTTAATGACAGCTTTTCTTTAATAGTCTCACAGCTTATTTCCTCTTTAAATGCCACATCCATATATTCGCCGCTGGAATACATACCTACTGAAAGAGGCTGTGCTATAGAAACACTCATATGAGGATTAAATCCTTTTGAAAATTCTACAGGCAGTTCTGCTCTTCTTATTATTCTTTGAAGTGTCCTAAGCAAATCTAAATGTCCTACAAACTTTATGTTACTTTCTTTTGTATATTTAATTACGTACCGCACCTTCGAAACACTTCCCTTCTTTAAAACTTAAGTTTATATTACAGTTTTTACAGCCTTCTCTGCAGTCAGATGTAAGTACTGCTTCTTTTGCTTTTTCATTTTCCTTTATCAAATATTCCTTAGATACTCCTACATCAATAAAATCCCAAGGCAGTATTTCATCATAACTTCTCTCTCTATACACATAAAAATCTGCATCTATATTGCTTTCTTTAATAGCTTCTTCCCAAAGGCTGAAATCAAAATACTCTGTCCATCCATCAAATTTTGTTCCTTTTTCAAAAGCTTTTATAAGCAAATCACATGTTCTTCTGTCTCCTCTTGCAAATAAAGCTTCAAGAAAGCTTACAGGTGATTCATGCCAGTTGTAGGTAACAGCTCTGCTTTTTATGCTGCTTCTAAGTATCTTGATTTTTTCTTGAATATTCTCTGTTCTATCTTGAGGAGCCCACTGGAAAGGTGTAAATGGCTTTGGCACAAGAATAGATGTGCTTACAGTAACTCTAAGGCCTTTATTTCTAATATTTTTTGGAACTTTAAAATACTCATTTACAACTTTTTCTGAAACTTCTGCTATTCCTTTTACATCATCAATATTTTCATATGGCAGTCCAATCATAAAGTATAATTTAATAGCAGACCACCCTGATTCAAAAGCACTTTTTGCAGATTCAATAAGATTTTCCTCAGTTACTCCTTTATTTATAACATCTCTCATTCTTTGAGTACCTGCTTCTGGAGCAAATGTTAATCCTGTTTTTCTTATCTTTTGAATCTCTTTTATGAGTCCAACAGAAAAAGAATCTATTCTAATAGATGGAAGTGCAACAGCAACTCTTTTTTCCGTAAATTTTTCTATTAATGAAAAAACTAAGTTCTGAATATCTGAATAATCGCATATACTTAAGGATATAAGTGATATTTCTTCATAACCAGTATTTTTAACAAGAACCTCAGCTTCCTCTAAAAGCTTTGGAACAGTTTTCTCTCTTACAGGTCTGTAAATCATGCCTGCCTGACAAAATCTGCAGCCTCTTGAACATCCTCTAAAGGTTTCAAGCATAATTCTGTCATGAACAATTTCAATATATGGTACAATTAATTTATCAGGAAAATCCACATCACTAAAATTGTTTATTATCCTCTTTTTAATTTTTAAAGGCACATCATCATACAAAGATTTAAATTCTTTTATAGTTCCATCATCATTATAGCTGACATCATAAAGACTTGGAACATAGATACCTTCTATCTTTGAAGCCTCTCTCAAAAATTCTTTTTTACTAATACCTTTTTTCTTGCATTCTTTATATAAGTCTAAAACTTCATTTAAAACATCTTCACCTTCACCTAAAGATACAAAATCTACAATATCATAAAGAGGCTCTGGATTATATGCACAGGGACCTCCGCACATAACAAGAGGCTCTTCTTCTTTTCTTTGAGATGCTCTTATTGTTACACCGCTTAAATCAAGCATATTTAAGATATTAGTGTAACTCATTTCATACTGAAGAGTAAAATTTATAATATCAAATTCATTTAATGGATCTTTGCTTTCAATTCCATAGAGAGCTATATCGTTATCTCTCATTAATTTTTCCATATCCGGCCATGGTGCAAAAACCCTTTCACAGAAAGTATCCTCTCTTTGATTTAAAACATAATATAATATTCTAGATCCTAAATGAGACATACCCACCTCATATACATCTGGAAAACAAAATGCATATCGTATATCTACAGCTTCTGTATTTTTGCAGACAGAGTTAAGTTCGCCGCCTACATATCTTGCAGGTTTCTCAACTCTGAATAGTATATCATCTGTAATTTTATTCATTACTTTCCTCCTTGTTGAATAAGCAATCATACCATTTTTAACTCCTATATATTCTAACATAATAAAATATATATTTACAATTAAAATATGTTATTCATCTTTAATATTAATAAATTTTTCTATAGTCATATTTCCTTTATTCTTTAGTGTTTCAACCATTTCTTCTTCATATATTACATCCATTACCCTCATATCATCATCAAGTACAAAAAATATATTATACTTATTTTTATCTACCATACTAAGCAGGGTTATTAAATCTTTTTTATAATAAACAGAAACACTTCTATTTTCAATATATCCTTTTTTTAAGAATTTAATCTTTTTCTTAATTATATCGCTCATAATAATATATACTATCCTTTCCTTTTCTTTTAGGGAAATGACCACAATATATATGGAAATCACCCCTAAATTGATGTTGATTATTCCTAGACGATATAACTCAATAAAAGCAAGCATTAATAATGTACCTAAAAAAATGCTGCACATAATTGTAATTTTTTGAGCATCCTTATAAACTAATTTAAAGGCTAGTATATCCCTAAACACTCTGCCGCCGTCTAAAGGAAATGCAGGAATAAGATTAAAAAAACCAATAGTAAAATTAATAATAATAATATTATTAAGAAAAGCTCCTGACAGATTTTTAAAGAAAAAAACCAAAATGCTTAAAACGCAGCCAATTGAAATGTTTAAAATAGGAGCAGAAATGGATATAATAAAATCTTCCTTAGGATCTGCATCATCTAGATTTTTTAATTTTAACATAGCTCCTATAGGAAGTACTTCAACATCAAAGCCTGAATAACCATAATGTCTTGCGGTAAAATAATGAGTTGCTTCATGCAAAATTACAATGAAAAAGGTCAAGAATAATTGACCTTTAAAACCTATAATCAACAACAAAATTATATATAAAATAAAAAACTTATTAAACTTTATCAAGGCTTCCTCCATTAGACTTGCTAATGATCTATAAAAATTTTATCATTACTAGCAGGTGAACTAGATATTTTGCTTTGAATAGAGTCCATCCAATTTGTAATGTCCTTCTGAAGTGAACTAAGTTTAATATTCTTCGCATAGTCTATTATATTTTTATAGTTATAATCTTCATTAATAACACTTTTTGAATAATTATAAGCTTCTATTGTCTTTTGTGTATGAACTGTTCTGCAAACAATAACAAAAACAAACAGTAATAATGTACAAACTAATTCTCTTATAATTCTTTTAATAAAATAATTACCTGATAAATAATTATTATTTGATAAGCTTCCTTTGTGATTATAAGAATTATTATTCGATAAGTTTCCTTTATAAGAATTATTACTTTTTTTTCTGTTAATCATATTGTTATAATAACTTTCATATTGAGGATTATAGTTTCCCATCTTTGCCTCCTTATACTCTATTCTATATACTATATATATTTAAAACTTAACATATTATTACTAAATTCCAGCACATCAAAACATACAAAAAAGCACTATAGAAATTTAAATTTACAAAATCTAAATTTCTATAGTGCTTTCTATATAACACTTAGTTCCACTTAATCTATAAATAATAGCAAAAAGAAGCTTCTTTTATAGATTTAGTTGAACTTTATGATTGTTATTATCTTGATTTTAAAGCCTTTATAAACACTTCTGCTGCTCCAATATTTGTAGCAAGAGGTATACAGTGCACATCACAAAGCCTTAATAATGCATTCACATCAGGTTCATGGGGCTGTGAAGTTAATGGATCTCTTAAAAATATAATAAAGTCCATCTCACCTTCTGCAATTTTAGCACCTATCTGCTGGTCACCGCCTAAAGGTCCAGATAAAAATCTAGTAACATCAAGTCCTATAATTTCATGAATAAGCTTTCCTGTTGTACCTGTAGCAAAGAGTTCATGTTCAGCAAAAATTTCTTTATACCTTCTCACAAAATCAATCATATCATCTTTTTTCTTATCATGTGCAACTAATGCTATCTTCATATATTTCCCCCTAAAAATTAATTAACCTTCTCCTCATTCCTACATTTAAAACAAAACCCATTCCCATAAAATATGTGAGCATTGAACTGCCTCCATAACTCATAAAAGGAAGTGCTATACCAGAAACAGGCATAAAACCAATTGTCATTCCTATATTCTGAAGTATTGAAAATAGGAATGCTGATACAATTCCAACGCAAATTAAACACCCAAACTGATCCTTAGAATTTTTTGCTATATAAATTATACGCCAAATTACAATACCATATAATAATAGTAAGAAAGCTGACCCAGCTAATCCCCATTCTTCACCAACTGTACAAAAAATAAAATCAGTCTGATGTTCAGGTACACTTGTATTCATGCTGCCCTTTAAGTAACCTTTTCCAAGGAGTCCACCTGAACCTATTGCAATTTTAGAATAGGTTACCTGCATATTTATGCCTTGTGTCCCAGAGTCAGGATTAAGAAGTCCCATTACCCTATTCCTTTGATAGGCTGGAATAATATTGGCACTCCAAGCAATAAATGTAAAAATAACTATTGCTAATATACCCCATCCAAATATCTTTAATCTTATCTTCGATATATACAATATGCCTACAGTCAAAGCAAAAGAAACTATAGCCATTCCAAGGGCAGGCTGAGCTAATATAAGCACTATTGGAATTATCGAGTAAACTGCCAGTATTAATAGATTCTTAGGATTATTTACACCTTCCTCCATCTCATCTATTTTCTTTGCAAGCATGAAAATCAATGCTAATTTAACAAACTCAGCAGGTGCAAAAGTTCTTTCTCCAAGCTGCACCATTGCCTTAGCTCCCTTTACAGCTCTTCCTAGAAAATCATTGCAAGTAATAATAACAATCCAAGTCCAATAAAATGCCTTCACATAATTACTCAATACTTTATAATCTATGGTTAAAATAAAATACATAACAACAAGTCCCAAAATAAGCCAGATGGATTGAATTTTAGCAGTTTTAATTCCAGACTGTTTATAAGTAGTACTATAAATATTCAGTATACCAAAAATAACTATTAAAATTATTGTTATAATTAATGTAAAATCTAAATCTTTTATCAATTTATCATTTATTTTAAGATTTTTTAAAAAAGTCACTATTTATATCACATCCTAGTATCTTACCTTTTTATCCTTTTCTTTATAGGAATATTTGCAACTAAAGCTGGTGCACCTTTGTCATTAGATTCTGTAGTAGTTAACTTAATATCAATATCACCAGTTTCAAATTCTACATACTTTTCTAAAACCTTCAATATCTCTCCCTTAACTGTTTCTAAAAGTTCTGGTGAAAAATCTGATCTATCATGAATAAGTATTAGCTGAAGTCTCTCTTTAGCTACTTCTTTTGGGGAAGATTTTGAAGTAAAGAAACTAAAAAAGTCCATAATTATTCCCCCCTATTTAAATTTAAAGATTTTTTTAAGTGAATGTAGAAAACCTGTTTCTGTATCTTCTAAAGACATAAAAGGAACATCTTCTCCCTTTATTCTTCTTGCAATATTCTTAAATGCATGACCTGCAGTTGCCTTTTCATCTAATACAATAGGTTCACCTCTATTAGTTGATACTGTTATACATCTGTCATCAGGAACAACACCAATAAGTTTTATAGCTAGACAATCCAAAATATCATTTACATCAAGCATTTCACCTTTTTTTGTCATTTCATAATTCAATCTGTTTACAATAAGCTCCTGTTTTTCAAGACCTTTTGCATCAAGCTTTCCAATAACCCTGTCTGCATCTCTTACGGATGTAAGCTCAGGATTAACTACAATTATAGCTCTATCTGCACCAACTACTGCGTTCTCAAAACCCTGTTCAATACCTGCAGGGCAATCAAGTATTACATAATCAAACTCTTCTTTTAACTCGTTTACTATCTTCCTCATATTCTCAATAGAAATATCATCTTTATCCTTAGTTTGAGCAGTTGGCAGCAAACATAAATTACTAAATCTCTTATCTTTAATAAGTGCCTGCTTTAATCTGCACCTCTCTTCAATTACATCAATAATTGTAAAAACAATTCTGTTTTCAAGACCCATAAGGACATCAAGATTTCTAAGTCCTGTATCACCATCAACTACAACTACTTTGTCACCCATAGATGCAAGGGCTGTACCAATATTTGCAGTGGTAGTAGTTTTCCCAACGCCTCCTTTACCTGAAGTTATAACAATAGCTTCTCCCATTAAAATTCCCTCCAAAAAAAATATTCTTATTTTGTTTTTTCTAATAAATTAATATACGGGTAGATTTCTAAATTTTTTCTAATTGTATTAGTTTTATTTATAATGAATAATAATATGTATATTTTTAAATAAATTTATTATATAAATATGGTTCTACTATAATTGTATTGTCTTTTACTTTTGCTATTTCTGGATATTTAGGCTTGCCCTCATCCTCAGGAGCTCTAGTAATAATATTTCCTATCTGTAAAATCTGCGGCTGTAAACAAAATGCAGCAATTATTGCCTTATCATTTCCACCTAGACCAGCATGTACACCACCTTTTAAAATTCCAAGGACAATAACATTTCCAGCAGCATAAATTTCAGAACCAGGATTTACATCGCCAACAATAACTATATTACCTGAATAGTTAATAATCTGACCACTTCTAACAGTTTTCCTTAAAAATTTAGTTCTTCCTTCATAAACACCTGAAAATACTTTATTGCCTTCTTCTTCAATGTCTTCAAATATACAATCTTTAACCAAAATCTCTTCAAATAGTACATCCTTCAGCTTACTAAGCTGACGCTCATTAATATATTTCAATTCTGTAGTAATTTTAAGCTCGCAGCCTTTGTAAAATTTTTTTCCTTTGGAAAGTTTTTCAACTAATGCTTCAAGCATTTCATCAAAGTCCTTAAATTTATTCATGTTTATAACTACATTAAGGCCTTCTTTATTTCCTTTAATAATTATCTTGTCTTCAACCATCAAAAAACCCTCCTTTGCAACACTATACTATCCTTAAAAATATTATTCAACATAAAACTATGAAATCCTTCTTTTTATAATAGAAATTTATCTTCTTTTATTATAAATTAATTCTGATGAAAATAAAAGATATAAGTTTATTCTTTATTTTGACATTATACATGTTGCACCTAAAAAAATGGTAGTTTATAATTATACTATTGTAAAATAATTTATAATAATGGGGGGATTATATTTTGAAAAAATTTACACAAATTTTAAGCTTGTGCTTAATTTATCTTTTTTTAGTATCAAGCTGTATTCCTGTTTCAGCAATAAGTCTGAGCACTCAAGAAAATAATACTAATACTTCAAAGAACATCACAACTGGTAAAAACATAATAAACACTTACAATTCTAGTAATGTCTCAACTAATTTAACACAAACAGCTTCTCTAACCCTAACTCCAACTCTAACTTTAACTCCAACACCAAGCAAACCAGTTACAGGGACTGTAACCATTAAAATAAAAGATACTAACGGAAATAATCTTTTAAGTGGTACTAAAGTATATTTATCTGATAATAATAATTCTATAATATATACTGCAGTAGATAGTGATGGAAATGCTGTTTTTTTGAATACAAATTCTTCATCAAAGTATACTATTTTCTGTGCATATGATAATGTAATTAATGGATATAATCAGCCTTCATTTTATTCAGCTTCAATTTATGGAAGCGGAGTCTTCAATTTAAGCATTAATTCACTTAAAAAAGTAACATTATCAGCTAAAAAAGCAGACAACTCTCCTCTTACGAACTCTGATACAACTATATATTTTAAAGGTACAAAATTCAGTTATTCAAATATATTAGGCAGTACAGGTACTGGAAGTATTTATGTAAATGCAAATTCATCTTTAGACATTAGAATCATAAACAAAAATTTTGGATATTTTTACGAGAAAAACTTTCTAAACTTTATTGGTATAAGTAATGTTAACTTTTCAGCAGATAACTCTGTTGTTAAGGTAAATACTTTAAATTTCTATGATTCATTAATGAGCAAACAAACATTTACACTACATTCATTTTCTCCATCAAATGAAAATGACAGTACAGACTTTGATACTAAAGCATTAAAAACACTTTATATATCAAAGAATAATTATACCTATACCTATTCAACAACTTCTACTGACAGCAGTGGTAATCCTTTGAATTATAACTTTAATGAAGCTCATTTAAATGTGAGTAATGATACATTAAATTTAAATCTTGGTTTACTTCTCTTAAATCTTGGCAAACTGTATATTGATCAAAATAATAATACAGTTTCTTTTAGTGAAAATATTACAGATTATTCAGGAAATCTTTTAAATAATATTAATTCTGCATCTATTCAAAATACACTTTATGATGCAAATCATGTTCCTGTAGACAAATCAAAATATTCTTTTGAAAATAACGGAAATGATAATACATCCTTTAGTTATACTTTAAAGGGAAATTCTTCTCTCCCTTCAGGAATGTATTACATAGAAGGAAATGCAAGTATAGGACAGATAAAATATTTTTTTTCAAATCAAAATGCAGTATATATTAATAACAGTACAAATATCAATCTTAATGTAACTCCGCCTTTTAATACAAATATTACTGAAATGAATTATACAATATATGATAGTACTAATAGTTATCTTACTGGTGGAAGAATCAATAAAAATTCTGCTGGAAGTTATAATACTTTGTTTAATAAAAACTATATAGATAGTACAAATACTATAGTAATAACAGGAACTTCAGATAATGGAGATAAGTTTATATACTCTAGAAAACTACCTTCATCAATTACTTCAAATATACTTAATATAGATAACAGCAGCGGCAAAGCTAAAAAGCTGACTTTTAAAATTGATGATACTTCAAAACAAAATATATTACTTGATTCTAAAATAACAATTAAAACAGTTACGTATGACAGCATTGACTACAATGGAAGCCAGCTTGATTCTAATGGTGTTTCTAATTTATGGGCAGATGATGGTTCATATACTGTTACTGCTGTAAATGAAAATAAGCATTACATACTTTCTAAAAAACTAACTACAAGTTTAGGAAATACAACAGCAGTATTCTCTACAAATAATCTTGCAAAATTTAATGTTTCCGTTTCTTGCATAACAGGATATACATTTTCAAAGATGACATTTAATTC
>JAUZPN010000104.1 GCA_030705885.1 Bacillota bacterium
ATAAAATAATCATTTTTATTATTTGTTTAGCAGTATATAGTCCTAAAATAAATGAAACATATATGATTGTTCCAATTTTGGCTGCAGTTATTTTAAGTTCAGCATTAAGTTATTTTGATGATGATAAATTTTTACTTGGGATATATGCTGTTTATATAATTACTTGCTTTTTTCAGCCAAAATTCATATTCTTTATTCCACTAATTTGTTATGATGCTATATGTACAAGAATTAAGTGGATATGGATATTTGCACTATTGCCGCTGTCTGTTAATTTTTCTGAGGTGCCCATAACATCAAGGTTTATTATTATAGCTTTCATAATAGTTGCATATATTTTAAAATATCATACAGTTTCCCTTCAAAAAACATTAAGTGATTATCGTGAACTTCGTGATAGTACTAAAGAATTATCCATAAGGCTTGAAAAAAAGAATAAAGAGATGCTGGAAAAACAAGATTACGAAATAAATCTCGCTACATTAAAAGAGCGTAATAGAATAGCAAGGGATATTCATGATAATGTTGGTCATATGTTGTCAAGGTCTATATTGCAAATAGGGGCACTTCTGGCTATTAACAAGGATGAAAATATAAAAGAAAATTTGAGACTCATAAAGGATACACTTTCAGAAGCTATGGACAGCATACGCTCAAGTGTACATGATTTGCATGAGGAGTCAATTGATTTACAAAGTGAAATACAAAAATTAGTATATGATTTTAAGTTTTGTGCAATAAAATTTGATTATGATGTAGAAACGAATATAGATAAAAATATAAAGTACTGTTTTATTGCAATTACAAAAGAAGCATTATCTAATATAATTAATCATTCTAATGCCACAGAGGTAACTTTAATAATTCGTGAACATCCTGCACTTTATCAATTTGTTGTGCAGGATAATGGGTCACAAGGCACTATAAACAGTGAAAATGGTATAGGTTTAAAAAATATTAGTGAAAGAACAGTTTCTTTAGGCGGAAATGTGAATATAAGTAATGATAAGGGGTTTAGAATATTTATATCTATACCCAAAAATAGAAATTTGAAAGGATTGACATAAAAATATGAAAGTAGTAGTTGTTGATGATGATAAATTAGTGAGTGTATCACTAAAAACTATACTTGAATCAGATAAAGACATAACTGTAGCTGCAACTGGTAACAATGGTAAGGAGGCAATTAATCTTTATAATGATTTTAAACCAGATATCCTGTTAATGGATATAAGAATGCAAGTGATGACAGGGCTTGAAGCAGGAGAGGAAATATTAAAAAAAGATAAAAATGCTAAAATATTATTTTTAACTACTTTTTCAGATGATGAATATATAATAAAAGCATTAAGAATAGGTGCGAAAGGGTATATTATTAAACAAAATTTTGAATGCATTGTCCCATCTCTTAAAGCTGTATATATGGGACAAAGTGTTTTTGGAGAAGATATAGTATCAAAAATACCAAATCTCATTAATGTTAACAATGATTATGACTTATCATCTTATGGAATTACAACAAAGGAAATGGATATTATCACCATGGTTGCAGAAGGCCTCAGTAATAAAGAAATATCAAATAAATTATATCTAAGTGAAGGTACTATCAGAAACAGCTTAAGCAGCATACTGGAAAAGCTCGAACTTAGAGACAGAACGCAGCTCGCCATATTTTATTATAAGAAAAAATTGGGGACGGTTAACAAGAAATTTGGGTAATTATCTAGGTGAATTTTACGGGTTAGTAGATTAGGGAGATTAGGGACGGTTAACAAGAAATCTGAAATTAGGTGAACTTAAGAACAGTTAACATTTATATTTTGTTTAAATTATAGTTAATAAATAAAATCTAGTTTAATCTTTTTTAGAAAAATTATAAAATTGTGGGCATTTTGATTATTATAATGTAGGACTTTTAGCATGTTATATATTTTAAAATATTGGAATGTCATATATATTGTTTAGATAACCCCATTTGTGGATATAATTTTAGATAAAATTAAATATATTTACAAATGGGGTGTTGCTATATGCCAAGAATGGCTAGGCAAAAGCATGAAGGTGCTGTTTTTCACATTATGTCTAGAAGTATAAGTGAAGTTCAATTATTTAGAAGTGATGAAGACAAACAGCAGTATTTATTGATACTAAAAGAATATCAAAAGGTTTATGGCTTTATTGTATATGCATATTGCCTTATGGATAATCATATACATATGATAATATTTTGTAATGGAGCGGATATATCAAAAGTAATGCATTGTATTAATTTTAAGTATGCAAAATATTATAATTCAGTTCATGAAAGGCATGGACATCTTTTTCAAGATAGATTTAAAAGTAAAATAGTAACTGATGATAGATATTTAACAAAATTGTCAGCTTATATTCATAATAACCCTAAAGATGTTCAAGGTTATGAAAATAATATACAAGACTATAAATTTTCAAGTTTAGGAATATATCTAGGATTAAGAAATGACAAATTAAATATTGTTGATGATGAAGTTATTTTAAGTATGTTTGATAATGATAAAAATAAAGCAAGAAAAAGATATGCAGGGTTAGTTACTGAGTTAAAGGACGATACAGTTAACAATATTTCACAGGAAGAAGTTGAGTTTAACAATGAAAAAACTGAGTATAGGAGTGGAAAAAAAGTATTAGTTAGAAATTTTAAAATTAATGATGTAGTTGAGTTTGTTGAAAATAAATTTAATATTAATAAGGGAATATTGCACCTAAAATTTCATAGGGGGATTATGGCAGCAAGAGGAATCCTTATTCTTCTGCTAAGAAATTTATGTAATTCTAAATGCAAAGAAATTTGTGATCTGTTGGGGAACATAACGATTTCCCAAGTATCAAAATTAAGTAATGTTGGAATAAGTCTTGCCATAAATAATGAGCAGTATGCGAATATTATTAATGAGTTTATTGAGTGCTATAAGTGATTTAAGTTAATAAACATGTTAAGGTAAATTTTTTTTGTTAGTTAAATTAATGTACATATCTCACTGTAAATATGTACAAGCTTTATACAAAACTAATAAAACAATAATTTTACTGAATTATATTAATTATATGAAATTAATTGAAAGCTTAAGTGCTTAATAATTTACTACAACAATTTCTTTTTGGTGATTTTATATAAACAAAAATCATTAATAGTGTCATTTCATTATTTTTAAAGCCAAAGTTTTGTTAACCGTCCCCCTTTTTTTCTTGACATTACCAGAAAGTAGATATATAATGATAATAACATTTAGATAATAACATTAAATTAATAATAATAAAATGATTTTAGAAAAAGTAAATTTAAAGTAAGGGGTGAGTTTTTAATGTTTGGAATTAAATTTATAAAATTTCAACCAACTGAATATGTTTTAAAGTACAAAAATGGTAAAGTTGTAAAGGAAGGTTCAGGTATATCTTTTTATTATTATGTTCCTACAACTTCAATTGTAGTTGTTCCACTAGGCAGTATCGATGAGCCATTCATGTTTGAAGGATTAACTTTAGATTATCAAACGGTTACAATTCAGGGGCAAATAACCTATAGGATTACAGATCAGAAGAAGGTATGCAAACTATTAAATTATACTATTGATAATAATAGAAAAGGTTATGTTTCTGATGATCCAAAGAAACTTTCTCAAAGAGTGATAAATATAGTTAAAGTAGCTGCTAAAAAAAATATTGAAAATTTGCGGATTAGAGATGTAATAAAATCTACTGAAAAAATCGCAAAAACTATGATTAATGAAATAGCAGCAAGTGAAGAAATTGAATTGTTAGGTATTGAGGTTTTAGGACTTTCTATTTTGAATATTGTACCAAATAAAGAGACTGCTAGGGCATTAGAAGCACAGGCAAGAGAACAAATATTAAAGATGGCTGATGATGCTATATATGAAAGACGAAATGCATCAATAGAGCAGGAGCGAAGAGTAAAGGAAAATGAATTAAATACTGAGATTGCAATTGAAAATAAAAAACGTCAGATTAAAGAAACACAGATTGATGCAGAAAAAGCTGTAAAGCAGAAAGAAAATGAGCTTGTAGATGAAAATGTAAATTTTGAAATTTCGCTTGAAGAGAAAAGAAAGAGTTTAATAGAGAAAACTATAGCTAATGCAAAAGTACAAGCAGATGAAAAGGCATATGAACTTTCCAAAATAATGGGAGCTCTTAATAATGTAAATCCTACTATAATTCAAGCTTTGACGAATATAGGTATGAAGCCAGATAAGTTAATTGCCATAGCTTTCCAAGAATTAGCGGAAAATGCAAATAAAATTGGACAATTAAATGTTACACCTGACTTACTTCAAGAAATCGTAAGGAGTTCAAAATAATTATGGATAGAATATCTGAAAGAAAAATTATAATAATAAAAAGAAAAACAAGGCTTGAAGAACTTGTTGCACGTTATAATACAGTATCACAAGCAAAATTTTATATTGAGCACCTTGGTGCAGATTTTTCAGATTATATTAATGAAAATGAAAATTATAAAAATGCTGTTAATGAAGCTTTTGAAATTCTAAGCTACTTTGGAAGGGTACAAATACTTGATAGGGAATATGTGCCCAATTATATTTTCGGTAATGAGGATTTGGTAGTAGTTATTGGGCAAGATGGTCTTGTTGCAAATACTTTAAAATATCTTACAAATCAGCTTTTAATTGGGGTGAATCCTGATTCAAAAAGGTGGGAAGGCGTGTTATTACCTTTTACAGTATCAGATTTAAAGTTTGTAGTTGCTGATGTTTTAAATAAAAAAATGAAGGTAAAAGAAGTAACAATGGCTAAAGCTACCTTAAATGATGGTCAAGTTATTTATGGAGTAAATGACCTATTTATAGGACAGAAGACTCATATTTCAGCAAGATATCATCTTTATCATGGGAATTATAATGAAGAACAGTCATCTAGTGGAATAATAATTTCTACGGGGCTTGGTTCTACTGGTTGGCTGAAAAGTATTTTATCAGGTGCCTTTAATATTGTAAATACAATATACAAAAATTCAAATTTAAGTAGGGATAATACAAAGATAAATTGGGATGTGAATTATTTGTATTATTCTATTAGAGAGCCTTTCCCAAGCAGAAACACTAAAGCTAATCTTGTTTTTGGTAAAATATCAAAGGATAAACCTCTTAAGGTGCTTTCGTCAATGACTGAAAATGGTGTGATTTTTAGTGATGGTATTGAGGATGATTTTTTACAATTTAATTCAGGAATAGAGGCTTCAATAACAGTTGCTGAGAAAAAGGGACATTTGGTAACATAAAGGGGACGGTTATCAATTATTTGTTATTTAAAATAACAAATAATTGATAACCGTCCCCTCTTCTCATAAAAATGAAATTAAAAGACAGGTAATAAGTCAATTATTCTATCTTCGGTTACAAAGTTCAAATAAATTTCTAAGAGAATTTTCATCTTACTATCATTTACAAATTAAAATTTTCTAATATAATAAATGTTAGAGATAAAAACACAGTTTGGTTGGTAGTCCAGACGCATTTATATAATACTTTTAGTCACAAAATTCTGAAAAATTTATAAAAAAAGTTTCTCTCCGCCATAATTTATAAATCAAAATAAACTAAATGTGTTAAGGACTTAAGAAAAGTATAATATAAATGTCAGTAACCTGCCCTCGTGGGTTGTCCGTTCTCATTAAAAAAATATAAAGCGAGGGACAAAAAATGAATATTAGTTTAACTGTATTTTTTCAGGAGCCATTTTGGGTGGGTGTTTTTGAAAGAAGCTATGATGATATTTATGAAGTATCCAAAGTAACATTTGGTGCTGAACCAAAGGATTATGATGTCTATGATTTTATTTTAAAAACCTTTTATAATATAAAGTTCAGTGAATCAATAAAATCAGATGTTTCTATTAATAATACTGAAAAAAAGATTAATCCTAAAAGACTTCAGCGTAAAATACAACAGCAGGTTTCAAAAAACGGGATTGGAACAAAGGCTCAAAATGCATTGAAGCTTCAATTTGAAAATAATAAAGTACAAAGGAAAGCTATTTCAGTGATTAAAAAGAAAGAAGAAGAAGAGAATAAATTTATTTTAAAACAAGAAAAGAAAAAACAGAAGAAAAACGGACATTGAATAAAGGTGATTAAATAATGATTAAATTTGTAATAGCACCAGATTCTTTTAAAGAAAGTCTAGATTCATTTCAGGCAGCTGAAGCAATTAAAAAGGGAATAAGCAAGATATTTAAAGATGCTTGCATTGAAATGATTCCTATGGCAGATGGTGGAGAGGGTACTTTAAAGGTTATTATTAATAATGCAGGGGGAGAATTTAGAACAGTTGATGTTACAGGACCTTTGAAAGAAAAAATAAGCTGTAGTTATGGATATATACCAAAAGAAAAAAAGGCCGTTATAGAAATTGCTGAAGTCTGCGGGTTAAACCTAATTCCTGTAAATCAACGTAATCCATTATTTACAACAACATGTGGGGTGGGTGAACTAATACTTGATGCGCTTGATTATGGTGCAAAGCATATAATAGTTGGATTAGGAGGCTCATCTACAAATGATGGAGGACTAGGAATGCTTCAAGCACTTGGAGTTAAAGCTTATGATAAGGATGATAAAATTATTGGTTTAGGTGGAAATGAATTAAATAAGATTTTCAGAATTGATATGTCTGGGATAGATAAAAGGTTAACCAGCACTGTTATTGAGGCAGCCTGCGATGTTGAAAATCCTCTTATTGGAGTTAATGGTGCAACATATACTTTCGGACCTCAAAAAGGTGCAGATGACAAAACAATAAAAATACTTGAAGATGGAATGATAAACTATAATGCAGTTATTAAGAAAGCTTGTGGTCTAGATTTTGCATATATTCCAAAGGCAGGTGCAGCAGGCGGGCTTGGAGCAGCACTTATGATATTAGGATGCAAACTTAGAAGAGGAATAGATATGGTAATAGATAATACCAATTTTGAAGATAGAATTAAAGATTCAAATTACGTATTTACTGGGGAGGGAAGTATTGATTCTCAGACAAAATATGGTAAGACAATATCAGGAATTGCGAGATGCTGCAAAAAATATAATGTGCCCGTGATTGCACTCGCAGGAAGAGTTGGTAAAGATATTGATGAACTATATGATATTGGTGTGACAGCAGTGTTTGGTATAGTTGATCAAGCCAAAAGCTTAGATGATGCTCTTAAAGATGGATATACCAGCTTAGAAAAAACTTCAGAAAATGCAGCAAGGCTTATATATACTATCCTCGGTCACAAAGTTCCACTAGATTTCTAAAAGAAGCTTCTCTCCGCTATCATTTATCAATTAAGTGGAACTAAATGTGACCGAGGATAGTATAGTATAATTCACAAAGAATGTTATTAATACTTGAAAATTAGACTTTGATTGAGTAAAATTAGATGTGGCTAATCAAACAATAGAGACAGTTCGGAACCATCCTGTCTATAAACAAAACTAAGGGGGAATTTAAAAATGAATAAAGTTCATAAACTTGTAATTACTGCTTTAATTGCAGCTGTTTATGCTGCAGTAACAATCTTTCTCGCACCAATTAGCTATGGAATGATTCAGGTTAGAGTTTCAGAGGCATTAACAATACTGCCTTTCTTTTCGCCATATTCCATTGTAGGACTATTTTTAGGTTGTGTTATTTCTAATTTGTATAGTCCTATTGGACCACTTGATATAATAGTAGGTTCACTAGCTACGATTATAAGTGCTGTAATCACATATTTTATAGGAAAAATAAAAATAAAATTTGCAAGGTACATTGCGCCACTTCCGGCTGTAATTATTAATGGGATTTTTATAGGAGCTTTAATAAGTAATGTATTTTCAAATGGTAATTTTGCATCATTCTTTAGCAGTGCTTTGTGGGTTGGTATTGGAGAAGCAGTGGCATGTTATGTTTTGGGATTGCCTTTGTTGATTTTTATTGATAAGAAAGAAAGCATTAAAAAGATTATTCAAATGAAATAATATTAATTTTTAAGGGAAGATAGCCAGCTTCCCTTATTTTGCAATTTTTATTTTTCTTTGCATTCTGGACAATATCCATAAAGCTCTAAATTGTGTCCTGTTATTGAAAAGTTAGTGTCCTTTTCAACGTTATGTTCAAATTCTGTTAATGGACAGTTTTCAATGTGAACTACTTTTTTACACTTTAAACATATCAGATGATGCTCATGTTCAAGATGATTTATTTCAAATACATTTTTATCTGTACCAATCATATTTGATTTTAAGACAATGCCTTTGTCTACAAAAATGTCGAGTATCCTGTAAACTGTTGACAAACTTACAGATGTGTCTATATTTATTAGTTTTAAATAAATATCCTCAGCAGTTATAAGATTTTTAGTAGAACTTAAAATATCATATATTAAATTTCTCTGTTTCGTGTTTTTAATACCATTTGTATTTAAAAATTTTTTAATTTCAGTACATTCCATTGAGGAAATCACTTCCTAAAATATTATAATAATAATCATTGTATCACATATTATTAAATAAAACATAAAAAATTAATAGAAAAATTCGCATGACTTGACATTTATTTAATAATATTATAGTATAAAATTATCGCAAATGCAAACCATTTGCATTTAGATTTATAAGTGATTATACTTTCCTTGGTCATATTTAGTTCCACTTAATTTATAAATGATAGTGGAAAGAAGCTTCTTTTAGAAATTTAGTAGAACTTTGTGACTGAAGATAGTGTGGTTATACTGTGAGGGAGTGAAAAAATGATAAAAAAAATAAGTATGCTTTTACTTATACTTACTATGATTATTACATTATCTGCGTGCAAAGATAATAATACTGCTGCAGCTGGAGTAAATCAAAAATCAAAAATTAAAGTTGTTGTTTCTTTTAATGCAATGAGGGAATTTACTGAAGCTGTAGGTAAAGACAAAGTTTACATAGAAACAATGATACCAGATGGAACAGAACCGCATGATTTTGAACCAAAAGCAAAAGATTTGAGGTCATTAAGTGATTCAAAGATTTTTGTATATAATGGATTTGGTATGGAAACATGGATAGATAAAACTTTAAAGGCAGTTGATAATAAAAATTTAATAGTGGTAGATGCTTCAAGTGGGTATACTCCAATAAAGGATACAGATTCTGAATTGGTAAAAAACGATAATCAGGAGGATCCTCATTTGTGGTTAAGCCTTAAAGGAGCCGAAAGTGAAGCTGCAAACATAAAGAATGCATTAATAAAAGCAGATCCTGCTGACAAAGATTACTTTGAAAAAAATTATTCTGATTTTAAAGCACAGCTTGATGAATTGCTTAATGAATATGATAAAAAGTTTCAATCATGCAGCAATAAGGAATTCATTACTGGTCATGCAGCTTTTGCATATTTTGCACAAGACTTTGGACTTAAGCAAAACAGTGTAGAAGATGTTTTTGCAGATGGAGAACCAAGTGCTAAAAAGCTAAAAGAATTAACAGATTATTGTAAACAGAAAAAATTCAAGTCAATATTTGTTGAAGAAATGGTAAGCCCTAAAGTTTCAGAAACTTTAGCAAAGGAAGTAGGTGCTAAAGCTGTCACAATTCATACCATTGAAAGTAAAGAAAAGAATAAAGATTATGTTCAGTGTATGAAGGAAAACTTAGAGGAAATATGTGATAGTATGAAATAAAAGTATAAATATAAATAAAAATATAAATATAAATATAAATATAAATATAAATATAAAGAAGAAGTTATTAATAATTTCTTTATGTACATTTAGTTCTAATTAATTCATAGATAATAGAAGAAAGATTCTTGTTTTGAAATTTAGTGGAACTTTGTGACTAGGGTGGCATAACTTTGGATTTATAATAATTTTTAATGGAAGTCACTTTTAGACTTCCATTAATTTATTTAATAATAAGGACAAACCGAACTTTCAAAACTTTTTTAAAAATCATTCTATTTGTTAAATTTGTTTTTATCTTCTCTTTTTGCAATCTGTAAATAATTTCCCCATGGATCTTTAAGCATTATCAAAATATCTTTACAGTTTGATATAATTTTTTCACCAACATAAGATGCTCCAGCTGCTACAAGTCTTTCTTTATCTGCATATGGATCTTCACTTTTAAGTGCAATATGAAGCTGATCGCTGTGGTTTATTAATTCATTTATTGGTAAAGTTTCGGAAGACTTTAATAGTTCTAATATGGTACTTCGGCTTTCATCAGAAATGAAGACCATTCCATCCTTTTCGTTTCCACCTTCAAACTGTATTACAAATCCTAAGTTCTCTTCATACCATTTTGCCATTTCTTTTGGTGATGATACAGTAAATCCAATATGTTCAACTGTCATAAAAACAACCCCTTTCAAAAGTAAGTATAACACAAAATAAGTAGGGACGGTTAACAATTTAAATGAGAAAATAAGTAGTAAATGTTTAAATGTTAAATGGGGACGGTTAACAATTTTAATCTGATTTTTGTATAAGGTGGGGGAAGGATTTATACAAATAGACTTTTGTTTTACCATATGTTTCATTAAGAGATAGTTTAAATGAAATGAAACCAGCATTTAATTGTTGTGTGAAAATGTTTTCATGTATATAATTTAATTAAAACTTAAATTAAAATTATTTTATGTAGGAGATGGATAAAATATGAAAAATAAATGGACAAGCTTAATTGTTTCGTTATTTGTAGGTACTTCTGTTTTTGTGGTGTCAGCTCCAAAAACAAAGGCAGCGACTGTAACTATAACAAGAAGTCAAGTAGAACAAAGAGCTCAATCAATGATGGATTTAGTTTGGAATTATAACTCCAGTAAAAACAGCAATATAAGTTCACAGTATAGTGCTTATGTTACACAGCCAAAGCAATTTCAAGGCATAGGTTCTGCACAGATGACAGGAATTCCATATAATTGGGGCGGCATTGACGGCATTGATACTTATTCTTAC
>JAUZPN010000105.1 GCA_030705885.1 Bacillota bacterium
CCAGATATTCTGTCACTTGTAAAAACTGCATCAGAAGCAGCCTGTACAGGAATAAAGGTTGAAAAGTTGAAAATAGATGCTGCCATAACTGTAGATGTAATTAATGAAATAGATTTTCTTTTTTTGACCATGATTATAATCACTCCTAAATAATTAATATATTTTTTTATCTTCAAAACTATTTTCTAATTATATATACACCTAAAAATATAATTTCGTTCGATTTTTTTTAAATAATTTTTTTTTTTTGATACATTTAATTTCAGCTAATAGACAAGCAAGTGACAGTTATTAATTTTTTCATTTTATTCTCAGCTAATTCTAAGGTTACATTAAAGTTTTATTCAGTTTCGTATTATATAATTATTATCAAACAAAACAATTATATTTGATAATAGTTTGGAGGTGCTTATATTATGCACTATATTTTACTCATAACTGCTGTAATGCTTGTATTAATTATATCTGCTGCATTGATTACAGGCAGATTTGAAAATGATTTAATTACAAGAAATTTTTATGTACTTGGCACAGTAGTTCAGTTAAAGGTATTTGGTAAAAAAGCAGAAAAAGCTGTAGATGAAGTTATTAACAGGCTTAATGATATCGATGATAAAATGTCAGTATTTAAAAACTTCAGTGAAATATCAATTATTAATGATAATGCTGGAAAATCTATGATATCAGTTAGTGATGATACTTATAAAGTCATTAAAAGTGCAGTGAAATACAGTAAATTGTCAGAAGGCATGTACGATCCAACCGTTGGACCTTTGGTTAATTTATGGGGTATTGGCACAGATAATGCTGCTATTCCTAATGATAGTGAAATAAATAAAAAACTTAAGATGGTAAATTACAAAGATATTTTATTTGATGATGATACATTTTCAGTAATGCTGGCTCAAGAAGGTCAGTCCTTTGATGCTGGCGGTATCGCAAAGGGTTATGCTGCTGATGAAGTAAATAAAATATTGAAAAAAAATCATATTAAAAGTGCTGTTATTAATCTTGGAGGGAATATTTTTGTTTTAGGCAGTAAAGTTAATAATAAAAATGAACTTTGGAAAGTTGGTATTCAAAATCCTTTTGATTATCGAGGCAATCATGTTGGGGTAATTAATATAAAAAATAAGTCTATAGTTACATCTGGAAATTATGAAAGATACTTCGAATATGAAGGCAAAAGATATCATCATATAATTGATCCCAAAACAGGTTATCCTTCTGAAAGTAAAATTGTTAGTGCAACCATAATATCTGATAAATCTATTGATGGAGATGGTTTATCAACAGGAGTTTATATTATGGGACTTCAAAAAGCTTTTAAACTTATTGAATCCTTAAAAGGTATAGATGCAATATTCATTACAAATGACAAAAAAATATACTGCACATTTGGAATAAAAGATAACTTTAAATTAGAAAATTATGAATTTATTCAATGTGATACAATTTAAAATAACTTATGAGGTGATAAAAATCATGAAGAAAAAAATATCTAAGCTTCAAATATTCAGGACTATTGTACAAATTGGATTTTTAATATTCTACCCTGGTTTATTTATATTAACTTTCAGTCAATTGAGTAATATATATTCTATGATGCTTAAAGGAAAATTTAATTTCATTCAAGCATTTCCAACTATAACTGCAGCAGCCACATTTCTCACATTAACATTAGTTTTAGGAAGATTTTTTTGTGGATGGTTATGTACTTTTGGTGCAATTAATGACTTTATATATTTAATTTCAAAGAAAGTATTTAAAACAAAATTTAGAGTAAATCCGAAATTAGATTCTATTTTAAAATATGTAAAATATGTTGTTTTAATTTTTATTGTAACTACAATTTGGACAACTGGAAGTCATTTATTCAGTTCAGCAAGTCCATGGAATGCTTTTGCAGAAATAACCCAATTTCCTCAGGTCTTATCTGACTATACTATTGGATTTGCTATTCTTGTATTAATTATATTTGGTGCTTTCTTTATAGAAAGATTTTTCTGCAGGTATTTATGCCCTCTTGGAGCTGTATTTACTATACTATCAAAACTTAGAATCTTCAAAATAAATAAACCAAATGATAAATGTGGAAACTGCAGACTTTGTACAAATAATTGTGCAATGGGAATTTCACTTTATAAAACTAATAAAGTAAGCAGTGGTGAATGCATTAACTGCTTGAAATGTATAGAAACTTGTCCTAGAAGTAATACTCAAGCTGAAATTTTAGGCGAAGAGGTTAATCCAGCATTAGCAAGTTCCTTTGCAATAATTGCAATGACAGGAGTTTATTCTATAAGTAATTTAGCAGCTACTCCAGTAAACAATGTAACAACAGCATCTACAGGAAATAACAGCAGCATATCAGCAAGCAGCAATACAAATATTGCAAACAGTTCAGATGATACAAATAGCTCAAATAATGCAAACAGCAGTGAAAATAACACTAATTCATCAAATACCAGTAATTCAAATAATTCTTCTGCAAATGTAGATAATACTTCCACAAATAGTTCTGCTGCTGATACAACTAATTCTTCATCATCTTCTACTAAAAATCAATATAAAGATGGAACATATATTGGGACAGGCACTGGCTTCAGAGGTGGTACAACTAAAATACAAATTACAATAAAGAATGGTAAAATTACTAACCTTCAAACAATATCTTCACAAGATACGCCTCAATTTTACCAAGGAGCTATATCAACAATATCAGATGAAATACTTTCATCACAGTCTACTTCTGTAGATACAGTTTCAGGAGCAACCTTCAGCAGCCGTGGAATATTAGAAGCTGTACAAAATGCATTAAGTAAAGCAAAATAAAGATAAAGATAAACACGGTAAACAGGGACAAGCAGGGGACGGTTATTAAAATAACCGTCCCCTGCTTGTCCCTGCCATGCTTGTTTCTTATTTTTTACTTTAACTTTTCTGCTGCTGACTTTATATCATCATAAGCAAGAATTGCTGATATTACTGAAATTCCAGCTGCTCCTGCATTTAAAATTTCTTTTGCGTTCTCTGCATTTATACCGCCAATGCCAACTACAGGAATATTTACAGATGTGCATATTTTTTTGAGTCCTTCAATCCCTATAGGTGTATCAATATCTTTTTTACTTCCTGTAAAAAAGATTGCTCCAGCACCTAAATAATCTGCTCCATTTTTTTCTGCTGTTATTGCTTCTTCTACAGTTCCTGCAGATATTCCTATAATCTTATCTATACCAAGAATTTTTCTTGCAATATTAAGTTCCATATCACTTTGGCCAAGGTGCACTCCTGCAGCATCTACTGCTTGTGCAATATCTATTCTGTCATTTATAATAAGAGGCACATTATAATAATCCGTAACCTGCTTTATTGAAAGTGCTGTATCATAGAATTCTCTTGTTGAAGCATCTTTTTCTCTCACCTGAACAATAGTTACTCCGCCTTTAATAGAATCTTCTATTACTTTTTTAATATCTCTGTCCTTAATAAATCCTCTGTCTGTAACAAGGTACAAACTATAATCAACCTTCATTAATTATTCCGCCTTTCATAATTTTAAAATCCATTTATATTTTATTTAGTGAAAATTTAGTTAAACCTTATCAAACATATTAATCTTTATATTGCATTCCACTGCTCTTATAAAGTTCAGTTAAATGTCCTAAAGGTCCCACACCATGCCCAATAGAAAAAGAATTTTCTATTGCTTTTGTAATGTAGCTTTTTGCAAGTTTTACAGACTCCTCTATTGTATTTCCTTTTGCTAAAAATGAAGCAATAGCAGAAGATAATGTACAACCTGTACCATGTGTATTTGTTTTATTAATTCTCTGGCCTTCTATTATTGTAAATTTATTTCCATCATAAAGAATATCATTTACACAGTTTGTTTCACTGCTTCTGTGTCCGCCCTTTATCAGCACATTCTTTGCACCTAAATTATAAATATTAATAGCTGCCTGTTCTATATCCTTTTCACTTTGAATTTTGATATCTGCAAGCACCTCTGCTTCTGGAATATTTGGAGTTATAAGATATGATGATGATGAAAATTTTTTCATTTCCTTAAGAGCTTCTGATTTTAAAAGCAAATACCCGCTTTTTGAAATCATAACTGGATCTATTACAACATTTTCAGCCTTATATTCTATAAGCAGATTCCTTATTGTTTTTATTATTTCTACATTAGATACCATACCAATCTTTACTGCATCTACTTTTATGTCATCAAATATACATCTAATCTGTTCCTCCACAATAGTTTTGTCCATCTCTACTGCACTTTTAACTCCTAAAGTGTTCTGGGCTGTAACCGCAGTTATTACACTCATTCCATATACCCCAAGTGCACACATAGTTTTCAAGTCTGCTTGTATACCTGCACCGCCGCAGGAGTCTGAACCAGCTATTGTTAAAACATTTTTCATATAATAACGCCTTCCTTCCTGCCTTTGAAAAATATATTTTCTTATTTTATAAAAAATGCTAAGGCTTTTCAAAAAATCCTTAAGCATTTTTTTGAAAAGCCTTTAATTTACAATATAATTTATACACTTTTATGTTACAAAGTATATTTCTGTATTTTATAGATTATTATCCTTTAACATAACATCATGAGCTCCACCTTCAACTATACTTGTAGATGAGACTAATGTTATCCTTGCTGTTTTCTGGAGCTCTTGAATTGAAATAGCTCCACAGCTGCACATTGTAGATTTTATTTTACCTAGAGTAATATCAAGATTATCTCTAAGTTTTCCTGCGTAAGGAACATAGCTGTCTACACCTTCTTCAAATTTAAGCTTATCTCCTTCGCCCATATCATATCTCTGCCAATTTCTAGCTCTGTTAGAACCTTCACCCCAGTACTCTTTAACATAATTATTTCCAACTTTAACTTTAGGTGATGGACTTTCATCAAATCTAGCAAAGTATCTTCCCATCATTATGAAATCAGCACCCATTGCTAATGCTAAAACCATATGATAATCATATACTATACCGCCATCTGAACAAATAGGTATATATATTCCTGTTCTATTGAAATACTCATCTCTAGCCTGTGCAACTTCAATTAATGAAGATGCCTGACCTCTTCCTATACCCTTCTGCTCTCTTGTAATACAGATAGAACCACCGCCGATACCTACCTTTACAAAATCAGCTCCTGATTCAACTAAATATAAAAATCCTTCTTTATCAACAACATTTCCGCCGCCTACTTTAACAGTACCATTATATGTTTCTTTTATGTATTTTATAGTTTCGCCCTGCCACTCACTAAATCCATCAGAAGAATCAACACAAAGTATATCAGCTCCAGCTTTCACGAGTTCAGGTACTCTTTCCTTATAATCTCTTGAATTTATACCTGCTCCAACTAAAAGTCTCTTTTGTGAATCCAAAATTTCATATGGATTCTGTTTGTGTTCATCATAGTCTTTTCTGAATACAAAATATAATAGATTTTGATTGTCATCTATTATAGGAAGACAGTTAAGTTTATGTCCCCAAATAATATCATTAGCTTCACTTAATGTTGTGTTAGCCTTTCCAACTATAAGCTTTGAAAAAGGTGTCATAAAATCTTTTATTTTTTTATCTACTGAATCTCTGCTTATTCTATAATCTCTGCTTGTAACGATACCCATAAGCTTTGCTCTAGGTGAACCATCCTCAGTAATAGCAATTGTTGAATGATCTGTTTTTTCTTTTAATTGAAGTACATCCTTTAATGTATTTTCTGGTGATAAGTTAGCATCACTCATAACAAATCCTGCTTTAAATTTTTTAACTTTTCTTATCATTTCTGCCTGTGTTTCTATAGATTGAGATCCAAATACAAATGACAGACCACCGCATTTAGCAAGTGCAACAGCAAGATTATTATCAGATACAGACTGCATTATCGCAGATACAAAAGGTATGTTTATCTTAAGACTAGGCTCTTCACCCTTTTTGAATTTAACTATAGGTGTCTTCAAACTTACATTGCTTGGTACACAGTCTTTTCTTGTAAGATTTGGTATTAATAAATATTCTGAAAAAGTTCTAGCAACTTCACTATAATAATAAGCCATTTTGATAAAAACCTCCATTTTCTAAATAAAAATATTATATATTAATATACCCATCATTGTCAATTATCAATCGTTCATTAACAATTGACAATTAACCACTATCAATTGTCAATTGTCAATTGCCCATTGCCCATAAACCAATCAATCAGCTTTCTTGCCACTGATCCAGATTTTGGTATATTTGGCATATTATCTACACTATACCAACCTGCATCTTCAATTTCAACACCATCAGGATTTATCTCACCTTCATCATATTCTGCTGTAAATGCTATCATTAAAGAATTAGGAAAAGGCCATGGCTGACTTTGAAAATACTTTATATTATTAACCTTAATACCAACTTCCTCCATAATTTCCCTTCTTACACACTGTTCAAAGGTTTCTCCAACCTCCATAAAACCAGCAATAAGGCTGTACATTTTCTGTCTAAAATTCTTATTATGTGCTAATAATAATTTATCACCCTTTGTTATAGCTACAATAACAGCTGGTGAAATCCTTGGATAATTAGTGGAACCACATTTAGGACAAATTTTAGCTCTTTCACTATCAGAATTTTTCATAGGCGAACCACATCTGCCGCAGAATTTATTATCCTTATCCCAGTTTATCACTTGAATCGCTTTGCTGCAAAGAAGAAATTCTTCATCATTCATATTTGAAACGATAGATCTAAAATCATAAAATTTATACGATTCATCTATAATATCAGTTTCAGATACCTCTGCTGCATAACAATATTCTTCTCTTGCCTGACCAACATAGTTTACATGCTTAAAATATTTTTTATATTTATTTATATCCTCTATATTGGGCATTGCAACTATTTCTTCTGTTTCTTGAATCATTAGTTTATTTTCGCTGAATATAAACCATATCTCATTATCTTCATTATGTTCAGGTGGATTTACTCCTGGTGTAAACCATATGTAATTATCATCTTTCAACTATTATCACCCTCTTATTATTAAATTATTATATATATATTATCATAAAAATTATATTAAGTGAAGCTTGGTCAATTGACAATGGACAATTGACAGTTGACAATAGACAATTTTCAAACCTTTTTAAGTTATACTATCCTCGGTCACATTTAGTTCCACTTAATTTATAAATGATAGCGGAGAGAAGCTTCTTTTAGAAATTTAGTGGAACTTTGTGACCGAGGATAGTATATTTTATAAATTAGGGACATTATAGTTTAAATAAAAAATATAATTGAATATATAAAAAAATCTCACATTATGTTTGTTATATTGTGAGATTTTTTGTTATATTCAAATTAATTTATTAATAAAAAATCTATATATTATTAACTATTTATACTTAATTACGACATAAAAATGTCATAATTAAATTGTATTATTAATACATTAAGAAGTTAATAATTTATCCCCCCTAAAATAATATTTTGTATGCACTGGCTTAACTGCTGGTGTTTTTTTTAATTCTAATTTACACCCTTTAATTTTACAAAACTTGTTTTTGCAAGAGAATCAGAGTCTGTGTCCTTATTAAGTATTCCTATATTCTTCATTTCCTTTGCCAGCTGCTTAACAGCCTTTTGAGCCTCATCTACAGATGGATTAAAATTATAAGTATTTAAAACTTGTTCATTAGTAGCAGCATCACCAGGAACATACTTTTTATCAATTTCAATCTGTGCTATTTCTTTAATATTCTTACTTACCCATTTTGAACCTTTTAGTTCTGCTCTAGTTATGGCAGCAGCAGTTTCTGGATCTTTTTCAATAAGCTTTCCATTAATTACAGTTGCACAGCAGTATTCGGATTTAAACGGCTCATCTGTAGCCGAATTATATATAGCTTTAGCCTTACCACTATTTACTTGTATTTGTGCAAATGGATCTGCTACAGCTATAACATCTACTTCTCCTTTATCTAATGCAATTGGTAGTTCTGAGTTAGGATATACCTTCCACTCAACACCTTTTTGAGAATCAATGCCTTGATCTGTTAAAAGTCTTGAAGCAAGTACCATAGGACCTCCTCCAATTGCAGGTACACCTATTTTTTTACCTTTCAAATCTTTGAAGCTTTTAATATTGGAATTTTTTGAAACTAATACTTGAATACATCCAGTATGGATAGCTGCAGTATATTTAATATTAAGTCCTGATTCTATTGGCTTCATCCACTGTATAAAAAGTCCATCTGTAGCATCTACTTTTCCTGTTGCTAAGCTATCTTTTAATGTGTTGGCATCTCCTTTTACCATAGTAACATCAAGACCTTCTTCCTTGAAAAATCCCTTTTCATATGCTGCAAAAACTGCAGCCTCGCATGTATTTCCAAAATATCCTATGTTTACATGCTTTAAAGTTTTTTCAGTTGGTGTTGCTGATTCCCCACTTTTTGTACTAGCACTTTTACATCCTGAAAATGTACAAATAACAGCTGTCATAAGTGTTAATGAAATGATTCGTCTAAATTTTTTCATAATAGTCCTCCCTAATTTTTATTTATATTTATATATATTTATATATAATAACTTAGTTCTTTGCTTTCCTTAGCAAAATGAAGAATTTCAAGAATTTTAGATCTCAATTTAAAGAACTCAGAATCATTTCTTTCTCTTGGTCTGGAAAGCTTCACTTCTATAATTTCCTGAATTCTGCCTGGTCTTGAAGACATTATTACTATACGATCACTTAAATATATAGCCTCATCTACATCATGAGTTACGAGAATCATAGTAGTACCTCTCTCCTCCCATAATCTCAAAAGTTCATCCTGCATCTGCATTCTTGTAAAAGCATCTAATGCTCCTAACGGCTCATCAAGAAGCAGTACTTTAGGATGGTTTATAAGAGCTCTTGCAAGAGATACCCTTTGTGCCATACCACCAGATAATTGATGTGGATAAGAATTTTCAAATCCGCTAAGTCCTACAAGATTTATAAATTCTGTAACTTCAGCTTTCTTTTGTGAAAATATTTTTCTAGCCTTGAGACCTACAGCGACATTATCATGAACATTTAACCAAGGAAATAATGTTGGATCCTGAAAAACCAAGCCTCTTTCATAATGAGGAGCTGATATTTTATTATCATCAAGATAAATTTCACCTTCATTTGGATGATCAAGTCCTGTTATTAATCTTAAAAGTGTTGATTTGCCGCATCCACTTGGACCTACTAAAGAAATAAACTCTCCTGGCCTTATATCAATATTAACCTTCTCAAGGGCAACTATATCACTACCTGCTGAATCTTTAAAAACCCTTCTGACATCCTTAACTTTAATTGCTCCACCTGAACTTTCTGTATTTACCATTTAATAAGCCCCCTCTGCCAAATTAACACTTTATCTTTAATTTTGAATAATAATGTAATAATGCTAGAAAAGCATACTGCAATGACTATTATACTTGCATAAACCTTACTATAATCTGCCCAGCCCTGAGCCCAATTTATATACCATCCAAGACCTGCCTTTACTCCTAACATTTCTGATACAATAAGAGTTAAAAATGAAGATCCCATGCCCATAAATAATCCTATAAAAATAGTAGGAGATGCTGCAGGAATAGCTACTTTAAATATTAAATATTTCTGGCTGGCTCCTAAAGTCTTAGCTACTTCAAAAAATGCATTTCGTACATTAGCTATACCAGAGCTTGTCATCACAGTAACCGGAAACCATACTGCAAGAACTATAATAAAAACGCTAGCCCAAAAGCTGGTAGGAAATACAGTTAAAGCTATTGGAATCCATGCTGTAGCTGGTATAGGTCCTATAATTCTTTGAATTGGTCCTATCCAATAATTTGCCTTTTTATTCCATCCAATGGCAATACCAGTTATAACTCCCAAAACTGCTCCTATAGTATACCCTGTAAATAAAAGTCTTAAAGAATACAATGTACTTATACCAAGGATACTCCAATCATTAAACAAGGAACTAAGTACCTTATCCGGTCCAGGAAAATATGGCATTGGAAGCAGTTTAAATTTCAGTGTTACTAAATCCCATAGTTCTAAAATAAGAAATGCTGCAGTTAACAAAGGAGCTTTATTTTCTAAAAAGAGAAATATTTTTTTCACTTTAAGAGATATACTTAATGTTATAAAATAAATTATTATAAATACTTTTAACAATGCTGGATAGTATTTAGTAATTGTAAAACTTTGTTTATTAGGTACTAATAAGTGAAGTAAAAGTGCAATTACTAATGCAGCTAATGGTAATAACTCAATTAATTTAAAATACAATTTTCCCCTTTCTATTTTTTTATTTTCTTCAATAGGTTCGTTTAAAATATGGTTGTCCGTTTTTACACTTTCATTAGACATATGATCACTCCTCGTATAATTTATTGATGATACCTTATAAATATATATTTTTTACTATTACTATATGTTTCATAGTATTTATAGCAAACGATACTAATATAAAACTTTATTTAATAATTAAATAATAGCAAAGAGGCTAAACTTAATATTTTGATCAAAAAATACTTTTGATCTTATTTTAAGCTTAGCCTCTAATATTTATTGTAAAATATATTTTATTATACTTTTCTTGAATATATTTATTTTCACTTAATTTATAAATGATAGCTGAAAAAAGCTTCTTTTAGAAATTTAATAGGCTTTTGTATTCAAGAATAGTACAAACAACAAAAGAGGCTAAGCTTAAATTCTGAACAAAAAAACACTTTTGAACTTTTTAAGCTTAGCCTCCAGTATTTCTGGTCAGATAAAATATAATATATTCCTACTATTATTATTTATTTTCTTGGTATTATTTTAATACA
>JAUZPN010000106.1 GCA_030705885.1 Bacillota bacterium
AAAATATGTTATCATAAACAGCGTTACACCAGCGGCTAAAATCCAAAAAAGTGCATATCCCCAATGCAGCCTAAGCTCGGGCATAAAATCAAAATTCATACCATATATTCCTGCAAGACAAGTTATAGGCATAAAAATAACGGAAATTATTGTTAGTACCTTCATAACATCATTTGTCTTGTTGCTTATGCTGGACAGGTATGTATCAAGCATATTGGATAGCATGTCCCTATAAATTTCGGTAGTATCTATAGTACGCATAATATGGTCATAAACATCTCTAAAGTAAACTCCTATATTTTGTGAAAAATATGAATCACAAAAGTGCATAAGAGTATCCATTACATTTCTTGCAGGCCAGATTGAATTACGAACAAAAAGCATTTCTCGTTTTAATTCATAGATGTTTTGAAGTACTTCTTTTTCAGGATCATCAACAAGCTTGTCTTCAACAGCATCAAGTTTGTCACCTAGTTTTTCTAACATAAGAGAGTAGTTATCTACTACTGCATCAATAAGTGCATATAAAAGATAATCAGCACCATATTTTCGCATGGTTCCTTTGTCTGATGTAATTCTTGTAATAATATTATCAAAAACGTCACTATCATTTTCAAGAAATGATATGACTGTATTTTCCATAAAAACAAGACTTAATTGGGTACTTTCAAGTTCTTTTGTATCATTATAATAAGATAAGAGATTCAATACAATATAGATATAATTGCCATAGTCATCTACTTTAATTCTTTGGCAGGTATTTAAAATATCTTCAATTAAAAGCTTATGAAGATTATAGGCTTTTCCAACTTCAGCAATAAATTCAGTATCATGAATACCTACAATGTTAAGCCAATGAACTTTGTCCTTATCTTTATTTATAGAAATATCTTTTGTATTAATATTATTCATCTTACTCATTTGTTCATTGTATTCAAGTAGAAAAATGTCTACATTATCTTTTAACTTTTTCCCCACATGTATAAGTGTTCCAGGTGCAGTTCCTACTTTTTTTGGATTTTTTCTTGCAATTTTTCGCATGGCGTTCACCTCAATAAAAAGTAAATTTATACACTGATTATAACTCAAAAACCTTCATATGGTAAAGATAAAAGTTAAATTTATTGTTTTGAAAAGTATAAAATCACATGGCTTTCACATTTTTGCTTTATATTTAAAAGATAATTATTTTATAAAATATTTTTAACAAGAAAGATAATTTCCTTGGACACATATAGTGAAACCTTATATCTAAAGACAGTATATTATTATACTATCTTCGGTTACAAAGTTCCAATAAATTTCTAAAAGAAGCTTCTTCTTGCTAACATTCACAAATTAATTGAAACTAAATATGACATGGAAAGTATAGATGATTAATTACGAAAGGAGATAAGATTATGAAAGCAATTATCTTAGCAGCAGGATATGCTACAAGACTTTACCCGCTGACAATAAATAAACCAAAATCTTTACTAGAAATAGGAGGTAAAACAGTATTAGATTACATTGTAGAGGACATTGAAAATATCGAATGTATAGATGAAATAATTATTATTAGCAATGATAAATTTTATAATAATTTTGAAACTTGGAGTAAAGAAACGTATTGCAAGAAACCTATTAAAGTAATTAATGATGGAACAACTAGTGATGAAAATAAATTAGGTGCAATAGGTGATATAAATTTAGTAATTAATAATTGTAATATAGATGATGATATTTTTATTGTTGCAGGAGATAATTTATACTCATTTTCCTTGCAGACATTTTTTGAGAATTATGAACAGACAAAGCAAAATTGTATTTTATCTAAAAAAATAAAAAATACAAATGAATTAAAAAGAATGGGAGTAGTTCAGGTAGATAAAGAAAATAAAGTAATTGGTTTTGAAGAAAAACCTGAAAATCCAAAATCTGATATTGCAGTATTTGCATCATATATTTATTCAAAAGATACTATACCTTTAATTAATGAATATATAGACCAGGGAAATAATCCTGATGCACCAGGATATTTTATTGCTTGGTTATTTAAAAGAAAAGATGTTTATGCACATATAATTGAAGGAGAATGCTATGACATTGGCACTCATGAAACATATAATCAGGTTAAGGCTAAATTTGAAATGCAAAATGTAATGAGATATCAGCAGATAGTATAGGTGAATATAATAATAAGAAAATTATGTAAAATTCATTTTAAAACTATATTTTTACATTTAAGGTCTAATGTGATAAAGAATAAAAGTATAAAAAATAATCAAAAGGGTACTCTAATTTATGTGTTAGATTTAAATAAAAAATAAGGAGTGATAAGAAAATGGATGAGAAGAATAAAAAGGTATTAGAGGGTTTTTCAGAAAAGAAGTCAGATACAGAAATTGGTGAGGAATTAACTAATCTAAAGGATCAACTTTGTGCCATGGGAAATACATTAAATCAACTTAAAATGAATTCTACACCTACAAACCAAAACCAAGGAATGCAGGTACAATCTCAGCAAAGTAAACAAACTGCAGCACAATTATTGCAGCAGATACAAGGCTTTAGACAAGAAACTCAGCAGCAGCAACAGCAGTCGCAGCAGCAATTACAACAATCAATACAACAGGCAATGACCACATTGAACCAAGCAAACCAGCAGATTGTATCTTATCAAGTTCTTACACAAATGAATCAGATTATAGATCAGGCACAACAGCAATTAAATCAAATGGGTCAACAAAATCAACCTATGTAATATAACCAAGCAACATTACAAAATCAAATGCAGTAGTAATTATATGAATTAATATTTAAAATCAGGCGTAGTTCAAAATTAGTTCAAGTATTGATTTTAAGCTATTAGAATTACTAAGTAAATATTTTAACTTTTGAACTACGCCGAAAATTATATTATTAAGGAGCATATATTAAAATTATATACTCCTTAATATATTGCTATTACAATCTAATAATTTGCTAAGTTTATTTTAAAAAATTAACAAATTATAATTTTTATTTCATAGGGTTCATTTTTGGCATTACATATAAATGTGGTTCCTGCAGGTAGTCTTGAACTATTCTAAGAGCCTCTCCAAATCTCTGATAATGAACGACTTCTCTCTCTCTTAGAAATTTCAATGGAGCTATTACATCTGGATCATCTGCTAAATTGATAAGGTACTCATAGGTAGCTCTTGCCTTCTGTTCTGCAGCTAAATCCTCAGTAAGATCCACAATAGGGTCGCCCTTAGATTGAATATAGGAAGCTGTGAATGGTACTCCAGAAGCACTTACAGGATACATGCCTTTTCCATGATTGCTATAGTAATCTGCTAGTCCTTCAGCCTGTAACTCTTCCAAACTTGCACACTTAACTAGCTGATGAACAATGGCTCCGACTATCTCTAAATGTGCTAATTCCTCTGTACCAATATCATTTAATGTTGCTATTGCTTGAGGTATCAGCATTGAAAATCTTTGACTTAAGTATCTTAGTGATGCAGCTAATTCACCATCAGGACCACCATATTGAGTCACAATTACTTTTGCCATCTTTACATCAGGTTTTGTTATTTTTACTGGATATTGAAGCTGTTTTTCATACACCCACATATACTATTTTCCCTCCTTTTCAAGCCTATAGTTTAAGGCCATGGCTCACATATCCACTGCCATGGATATGGACTTATAGTTCCTTCTGTACAAAGCATTCCAAACATTCTTTCATAGTTTCTCTTTAAGGAAGATGCTTGTATATGTATTTTGATAGTGCCTCTTTATCCATAGGATGTGTATTCAGGTATAATTGAAGGTATATGCATACCATTCTCAAAGCTGCAATTTCCTTGAGCATTTCAAATTTACTTGGATTAACATACATATTTTTACCTCTACTTAATACTTAGAATCACATTTTGCTTTTTTATCTTTTCCTATATATGGACTATACAACTCTGGAAAAACAGTTCCGTTTTTAAGGGATTCTATCGGATTAAATAAAGTGCAGATTTTTTGAAATGGAACATATGCTGCTGCTAATCTTACACCCCATATTGTTGTTTCATAAGGAATACACTTATTCATTTCAACACAGTTGATATTCATTGTATAGTTTTCTTTTTTTCTACTTTCGGGCATTTAGGTTTCATCCTATTAATTATCACACAATAATATCATATTCTCTATAAAGTATTATGTTACAATAACTAATAAGAAAACTCACTATAAGAATTTTCTTATTAAAGTATATGTTTTGTGCTTTTCCAGATAACTAAAAATTAAATATATTATGTATCAAATTCACCTCATATGGAATAATATGTAGCAAAAATATGAGGTGAGTAATTATGTTTAAAAAAGTTGATTTAAGTAATATAAATCTTTTAGATTCTGTCATGAAAATTGTAGTAGTACTTGCCTATATAATTGATAACTTTAATAAAGAAGGTTTATTTTCATATATAGAGGCTTTAAAGTCTAAAAATAGAGTGGTGGAAACTAATGAAACAGATGATGAGGATTTGGATAAAGCAATAAAAAATGCAGGTTTTTGCTATGACCCTGTTGAAGATATATTTTATTCTGAAATAAATCCATGGCAGAGAAAAGAAGGATATTGTAATATGTATGATGAATCTGCTGCTGGATTAGGTATGATTGTTGATGCAGAGCCAATTTATTTTAACTATGGGGGCAAAAAGTGGCTTATTGAATTTTGGAAAGGTCAATATGACTTAAGTACTGGAGGAGAAATTGGAATATATACAGCAGATAATGATTTAAATAATATAATGAGAACAGAAGAACTTTTCTATAATGCTGTAAGTGATGAAGATCTACTTGAGATGTCTTTTGAACTGATTAAAAATGGGAAAGTGCTATTTAAAAGAGAAGGAAAACATTGGTGGCTTACAGGTTTTAAGGTAGGAGAGTATTCAGAACCTTCAGAACTTGTAATGAATATGAAAATTACATTAAAGGATGAAAAGATGAAAAGTGCATTTATATTAGGTTTAAGAAAAGCAGGATATTCAAACAAAGAAATTAAAATAGATGGAAATACAATTAGTTTAGTTTTTGAAAAACCACATTCTATTCAGCCAAAAAGCAGACTAAAGGAAACAGATAATATTATTCAAGCAAAAAATAGATTGTTGTGTGCTTCATATTTGGTTATTACTTCACCATACACTACTTTTCCAGATAGAATGAAGGCACTTAAGGAAAGAGCACCTGTACTTTACAATTTAATGGTAAGAACATTTGCAGGTAAAAAAGCATATTCAGCATATAAAGAAATTCAGAAAAATTATAATTAATAATATTTGTCCCTAAGAGTCTTAAAAAATGCTCTTAGGGATTTTAAATTTGCATAAACTTTATTTATTTTAATTTACTAAAGTAATCCTTCAGTTTATTTGGTCCAGCTAATATTTCTCTATTTATAAACAATGCACCATTACTTTTTGTTTCAATACACCATTTTACAAGCATTATGTTTCCTCCTGAAATTTCTATTGCAGTTATACATCTTGGATGTATACAGCTTCCATCATTAAAATAAGGGGTCTGTTCAGTTTCGGGAAACATAGGCCTATGTGTATGTCCTGCAATAAGCGGATGTTTTTCTTTTTGTACCCAGTGAATAAGTTTTCTATCAGCTTTTTCTTTGTTTACATAGTTTTTAGCTGTACTTGTTAAATCTTTTACTCCTAACAGTTCTAATGTTCTCCACAAATATCTAACCAAAAATCTTCCAAGCCACCACACTCTATCATTAATCCACTCTCCTTGATGCCCATGAATTAAAAAAATTTTATCTCCAGTAGGACTATACTTTAATTTAAGTCCTTCATGAATAGTAATGTCTTTAAATAAGTCAATATACCGTTTTTTATTTTCATCAAAATATCTATATAAATTGTTTTTCACAAACTTTTTATTTCTTTTTACAATATCATGATTACCATAAATGAGATACAATCTATTTTTATTATAGAATTTAGTTAAGAGCCGAAATACATCATAATGAACATCAATAATATCAGACATTTTTCTGTTTTCCCAAAGTTCATCTCCATCTCCTATTTCTATATAAATGTAGTTTTCATTATAATAGTGAGTTAGAGCAGCAAAAAAAATGTTTTGATTCTTTAAAAAATCATCTGCTAAGCTTCCGTCTCCTCTGTGGCAGTCACTCATCAAAACGATTTTAGAAGAATCATCAAAAGAAATTTCTTTTGATGATTTAAAAACTCTTGTTATTTCTTCTAATGCATCCATTTTTACCACCACCATAAAACTAGATTTCATTATAATATATTCATAGTTTTATGATGTGGAACTTAATGTGACATGGAAAGCATACAATATTGAATTATAACAAATTTTTAATTTCTACATTTTGATTTACATCTAAAGAATAATCTACATCTGAACGATTAAAGCCGAATAGTTTGAAAAATTCATCTTCAAAATTATCAATATCAGTTAATTCTTTAAGGTTTTCAGTGGATATTTTGTCCCACAATTCTGATATTTGTTTCTGAACATCTTCTTTCATTTCTAAGTCATCTAATCGTATTCTGCCATCTGTATCGACAGGTACATTTTCTTTATAAAGTATATCTGAAAATAACCTTACTATTTGCTGAATGCAGCCTTCATTAATATTTTTTTCTTTCATTATTTTATTAAGCAATGATATGTATAAAGGTACAACAGGTATTGCCATACTTGATTGAGTAACAAGTGCTCTGTTAATTGATACATATGCTGTTCCATTTATGTCTGAAAGATAATTATTTAAGTCATTTGCAGCTAATTCTAGGTTAGCTTTAGCTTTTCCGATAGTTCCATTTTTATAAATAGCATGTGTAAGTTCAGGACCTATATATGAATAAGCAAGTGTTTTAACTCCATGATCTAAAACATCTGCTTCTTTAAGCTTTTCAATCCAAAGTTTCCAATCCTCTCCACCCATTACTTTTATGGTTTCTTCAATTTCAGAATTTGATGCAGTATCAATTTTTACATTAAAAACAGTTTTGTTATGAAAATCTACAGATTTATTTTCATAAACTTCATCAATAGTTTTTAATACTGAATGATAAATTACATCTGAAGCAGGATCTTTTCTTCTAGGTGATGCAAGACTGTATACAATTAAATCGATTTTGCCGAAATTTTTTTTAATTGCTTCTATAACAGTTTCTTTAACTTCATTTGAAAATGCATCGCCATTAATAGTTATTGGATTAAAGCCTGATTTAACAGCAGCTTCTTCAAATGCTGCTGTGTTATACCAGCCAGAAGAGGCAGTCCTTCTTTCTGAAGCAGGTTTTTCAAATATAACGCCTATAGTATCTGCGCCCATACCAAAGGTTGATGCTATTCTTGAAGCTAGTCCATATCCTGTTGAAGCACCAATTATTAATGCATGTTTTGAACCTTTAATATTATTTTTGCTAAGGGTATATTCTATTTGATCTAAAACATTTTTTTTACATCCTTCAGGATGAGATACTGTACATATATAATCTTTAAATCTTGGTTTTAATATCATAATAATCTTATCCTCCAATATAAATATCTTTATACATATATAGTATCAAAAAAAACTTTGATAATCAAATTGTTTATTGTAATAATTTTACTTAATGCTTTTTAATTATACTATCCACGGTCACAAAGTTCCACTAAATTTTTAAAAGAAGCTTCTCGCCGCTATCATTTATAAATTAAGTGGAACTAAATGTGTCCATGAAAAGTATAAATTATGTATTGCATTTGCTGTTCCAATAACTGTATAATGTATTTACATGAAGTATAACTGATTAAAGAGAGGTGAACTGTTTAGTGAACAAAGTTTATTCACTAAAGGTATAAAATGGAGATAAATGAAAAGCAGATTTCAAATATATTAGATACAGTAAAAAGAGTGGAAGAAGAGGTTGGAAAAGCAATTATTGGTCAAAAGGATATAGTAAGTCAGGTGCTTATAGCCATTCTTTCAGGAGGTAATGTCCTTTTAGAAGGTGTTCCAGGGCTTGGCAAAACTCAATTAGTTAAAACACTTTCAAGGGTATTAGACTTGTCCTTTTCCAGGATACAGTTTACTCCAGATTTAATGCCTGCTGATGTAGTTGGAACTAATATAATTGTAAAAGATGAAAAAGGAGGAAGCAAGTTTGAATTTCAGAAGGGTCCAGTATTTGCAAATCTTGTATTAGCAGATGAAATTAACAGAGCAACTCCTAAAACTCAATCAGCCATGCTTGAGGCAATGCAGGAGCATACTGTTACTGTAGGTAAAAATACATATGTATTAAATCAGCCTTTTATGGTTTTAGCAACGCAGAATCCTATTGAAATGGAAGGAACATATCCTTTACCAGAAGCACAGCTTGACAGGTTTCTTTTCAAATTGAATGTTAAGTTTCCTACGCTTGAAGAACTTAAGGACATAATAAATGTTACTGTAACTAATAATTCTACAGAACTTCAGAAAGTTATCGATGGTGAAAAAATACTTGAAATAAGAAAGATTATTAAGGATGTACCTATTGCACAACCTGTAGTAGAATACGCATTAAAAACAGTTCTTGCAACACATCCTGAAAATCAGGATTCGCCAGAGGTTTCAAAGAAATATATAAGATTTGGAGCGAGTCCTAGAGCAGCACAAGCAATTATTCTTACATCAAAGGTAAGGGCACTTATGGAAGGAAGATTTAATGTGTCCTTTGATGATATAAAATATGTATCATATCCAGCACTTCGTCATAGATTTTTTCTTAATTTTGATGCAGTAGCTGATGGCATTACTACTGATAAGCTTATTAAAGAAATTTTAGAAGGTATAAAAATCTAATATATTCAAAATAAACTTTTTAGGAGGGACAAAAATGAAAATTCTTCAAATGATAGGAAACATATTAGTATATACATTAATATACATAATGCTTCAGGTGGTTAGTATAGTAGCATATATGATACCAGTATTAATAAAGTATTATCAGGTAAAAACGCCAGAACAATTGATGAATATGATGTATAGCAATGTTTATACTGTAGTAATGGTAGCTTCGATAATAACATTAGCAATATATTATTTAATGTTTAGAAAAAAAGATATGAATTTATTTCAGAGATGTCAAATAAAAAAGGTTAGTGTCATTAATGTTATTTTAATAATAATTTCAGCAGTGGTTTTATCTTTTATTACCAGCTCATTTTTAGATCTTACTCAAAATATATTTAAAGATTATTCATCTATTTCGGAGGAAATGGTTAAAGGTTTGCAGTCAATTCCAGGAATAATATCCGCAGTTTTAATTGCTCCTATTATGGAAGAGACATTATTTAGAGGGTTAATTTTTAATGAACTGCGTAAAAATATAAATTTAACAGCTAGTATAATAATTCAGGCTGTAATCTTTGGAGTATTTCATGGTAACTTGGCACAAGGAATTTATGCAGCAGTATTAGGAATAGTGCTGGCAGTTATATACTTATGGACAAAATCTATAGTAGCAAATATTATAATGCATGTTTCATTTAATATTGTAGGAACTTTAGTAGTTCCTCAGATTTATGGCAATACTGAATGGCTGGTTTATATATATTTGATTGGTGGTGCATTTGTTTTAGTTGGTTTGTTATTTTTGTTATATATAAGTACTCACAATAAACTTTCCACAGACACATTTAGCCCTAATTAATTTGTGAATGATAGCAAAGTGAAGCTTATTTCAGAAATATATTCGAACTTTGAACCAAGGATACTATAAAAAGCAGCGGAATTCAATAAATATACTTTAATTAAGTGAAACCAAATGGGGGTGGATTATATGAAAGATAAGATTAAAGAAATTTTCATAAATCTAGGGGCAGAGGTTTGTGGTGTTGCTAATATTGAATTATTTACTGATGCACCAAAAGGCTTTAATCCTTTAGACATTTATGCTGATTGTAAATCTGTTATTGTTTTTGCTAAGAAAATTCCAAATGGATTAGCTGATGTAAGTCCAAGAATCATTTATCAGCATTTTAATTCTATAGGACCTGTAGAACTTGATAGAATTGCATACTTAGCCTCTAATGAAATTGAAAAAATGTTTAATGCAATAGTTGTACCTATTCCTTCAGATTCACCTTATGATTACTGGAATGAAGATAAATTAGAAGGCCGTGGTTTAATTTCTATGAAGCATGCAGCAGTAAATGCTGGTATAGGCGTACTTGGAAAAAGTACCATACTTTTAAATAAACAATATGGAAATATGCTAAATATAGGTGCTGTTTTAACTAACTTAGATTTGCAATCAGATGCACCTTCAGAGAATATATGCATAAATAAATGCAGAATTTGTATTGAAAATTGTCCAGTAAATGCAATAAGTGAATCTGGAGTAAACCAAAGTTTATGTAGAAAGAATGCTTATGGAAAAAACAATAAGGGATTTTCTATCGTAAACTGTAATAAATGCAGAACATTATGTCCAATGAGATTTGGGAAAAAATAAATTGAGGGTAATTTATGGAAGAGAAAATATTTGATACAGAATTTTTAAAAAAGCTGGATAGTATAGCATTAAACGCAAATATAACTATGAGTGAAGGCTCTTCTGGAAGCAGAAAATCTAAGTCTAAGGGAAGTTCTGTAGAATTTTCTGACTATAGGGAATATACTGCAGGTGATGATTTCAGAAGAGTAGACTGGAATGCTTATGGAAGGTTTGACAGGCTTTTTGTTAAATTATTTATGGAGGAAAGAGAAGCACTTATAAATATATTTATAGACAGCAGCAAGTCCATGAATTATGGAAATCCTAAGAAATCTA
>JAUZPN010000107.1 GCA_030705885.1 Bacillota bacterium
CTCTCGATACATCATTGGACACATTGCATGACATCTAAAAGGAATAAAATAATTTAAATCATAATTTCTGCTCATTGCTATCCTCCAAATAAAAATCTCATCACTTTAGTATATGTTACTTACTAAAATGTGTGATGTGGAGAAACTTTCTTTTGTTTATTAAAGTAGCTGAAATATAAATTTAGTTGAAAAGAATTATATTGATATAAAGTGAAAATAATAATATAATAAATTCATGGATATTAAATTCCTTATTGTGGAGGTAAAATTTATGCAAGAAGACAAGGTATTTGATTTGCTTACAAAGATGTATGGAGATATTAATAATAGGTTTGACAACTTAGAGAGTAGGTTTGACAACTTAGAAATTGAAGTTAAGAAAATCGGAGCTAAAATTGATGGTGAAATTATTCCGAAGCAACAAGCTTTATTTGATGGTTACTCAGCTAATACAGAAAAGATTACTCAATTAACCGAAATATTAGAAGATGTTAAGGTTGATGTAAATAATTTAAGTATCAAAATACTCAAAAATGAAAATAACATAATTGAAATTAAACGAAAATTTGTAGGAAGTAATGTAAGTTAAATTTCCTTAATAATTTTATATATTAGTTATAATAAACTCACACTTCTATAACATCATATTTTAGAAGTGTGAGTAAATTTATTTTGAAACTATAATAGTTTTATTCATATTCTTATGTGCCTCTCCATCTGCATTAACAATATCATCATTAGTTAATCCGGCTTCAAGAGCAATTTTATATGCTTCTCCAAAAGTTCCTATCGTTGATGATATATGAGAATCACTTCCTAGAGAAAATTTTACTCCCATCTGCTTTAGCTTTTTTATATCATCTATAGAAATATTTTTATGGCTTCTATTAATTTCTAATGCGGTATTTCTCCTTACAGCAGCTTTGCCAATTTCAATAATATCTGGATTTACATGATCCACAGGATGATTCAAAATAGTGATTTTATTTTTTTCTATAGCATTAACAGCAGCTTCAGTATAGTTATTTTTTACATTAAGATTATGTAAAGCTCCTCTATGAAAACCAGCACAAATTATATCAAGATATTTTATTACCTCATTATCAATATCTATATCACCATTAATGTTTATAATATTACATTCAGCTCCTAAAAGCAGCCTGAAATCATAATTTTTATTTTTATATTCTTTATTAATTTCATCAATTTCTCTGCGTACCTCTTGATATTGATTAATTATCATTCCATACATAATATGTCTATAACCATGGTCTGTTATGGCTATTTCCTTAAGACCTCTTGAAATAGCTGCAGATGCATTTTCTTTTAGACTTCCTTTAGCATGAGTTTTTACTAAGTCCCTAAGTAAAGGAATATGTCCTTTTGCAATATTTGTATGTGTATGATAATCTGCAATAATATTTAAATCCATTAGTTTACCTAATTTATTAAAGAATCAATTATACTTTGTTCTTCACATTTAGTTCCACTTAATTTATAAATGATAGCGGAGAGAAGCTTCTTTTAAAAATTTAGTGGAACTTTGTGACTGAACATAGTATAATCATAAACTAGGTTTATTCACTTCCTCTCTATTAGTATAGTATACTTAAAAATAACTATTTTATAAGTTTTTATAATTCTTTTATCTCTTCTTTTAACTCAATTTTAACTTTAAATAAATCTCCATCAATAATAATCTGCATTGTTCCTCCTTCAAGTTCTACAATACTTTTAGCAATAGCAAGACCTAAACCTGATCCTTCAGTGCTTCTTGCTTTATCGCCTCTTTTAAATCTTTCAAAAATTTCTTCAGTATCAAAATCCATTTCATAGGAGGATACATTTTTTATTATAATTGTTACTATATTATCATATTCCACTAAATCAATATAAACTCTTGAATTAGGCTGAGAATATTTCAAAGCATTATTAATTAAGTTTTCAAAAACTCTCCAAGTTTTTTTGCCATCTAGATTTAAATATATTGGTGAAACAGGAATAGTAACTTTAAAAATAAGAGAAGAACTTGAAATTTTATCATCAGATTCTCCAATTGCTTGCCTTAATAGAGAGCAGATATCAATTTTTTGTATATTTAATTTCATTACACCACTAGTCATTTTTGAAATTTCAAAAAGATCTTCTATAAGTGTTTTAAGTCTTTGGGACTTTTTATCTAAAACATCAATGTATTTGATTTTATCATCTTCTGATAAGCTGATGTTTTTCAAAAGAGCAGTATAATTTATAATAGATGTAAGTGGTGTTTTTAAATCATGGGATACATTTGTAATAAGTTCAGTTTTAAGCCGTTCGCTTTTCATTTGGCTTTCTGCTGATTTTCTATAGCCATCCTTCATATTATTTATGTTTCCAGCTAAAAGCGAAAGAACGCCGCCGCCATTTTCATCAATTTCATAATTTAAGTTTCCTGATACAATTTGGTTGGTTCCATTTATTATTTTAACAAAAGAATTTGTTTTTTTAAGTATATATATAGGTATTGCTATTATATAAATAAATATGTATGCTGCTGACAAAATGCATAAAAAAGCGTTTGAAAAATTATTTTCTATTGATATTATAAGCAGGTATACAAATATTGGAAACAAAGCTGTTGATAATAAAATTAAAAATATTATTTTAAGCAGTGTTTTAATCTTTAAATCAGTTTTGCGTATATTTAATAATTGGTAAACAAAGCAGTTTTTCCACTGAGCTAGTCTTATTTCAGTACTATTAAGAATATTTGCAGCACTATATATATTTATAATAAAATAAAAAATATATATTGATGCAATTGTCAATTTAATAACATGATTTATTTCTAAAGGCAGATAAAAAATGCTTAATTTATTTAAAAAACTTTTGAAAATAAAAATATTAATTAAAAGAAGGAATATTCTAAAATCTAAATATATTTTATCATAAATACTAGTTATTTTGTTAAGCGTTGTTTTTAAATACTCAACTTTATTTAAGAATAATCTAATGGCAGTGATAGATATAATAAGTAAAACAGCACCTAAAATTGATTCCTTAATTATTCTTGAATGAATTGAATTATAATATTTATAATCCTTTCTCAGCTGGCTGTAATCTTGTAAATCGTTAAGAATAATAAATTTCACTTCAAGATTATTATATTGAAAAAAGCTGTTAATACTATTAAATTCCTTACTAATTGAATCTTTAGGAAAGCTTTCAGTGTGCAAAGAATTTTTTATATATGTATCTATGTTTGATGGTTCATTTAAATTAGTATAAATCTTTCCGCTTTTTTTATCTTTTATATAATATTTTATTGATTTCATAGAATCAATATAGCTTATAGAATCATTGTCTGAAACTGAGTCCTTTAAATCTTTATAGATATTTTTATCTTGAAGATTTATTATATCAGAACTAATTGCAGCTGAAGATTTTTTATCAGCTGCTTTTATATTGTTATTTTGATAATCTATAATTAACTGAGCTAAGTTATTGAAGTAAACATTTATTTCATTTTTATAATTATAACTATTGAAGTATGGATTTTCTTTAACATATGAATAATTTTTCAGAAAATCCAAAGTAAATAGCAGACCTGTTCCTAACATATATATGCATAATATAAAAATCAATAAAAAAACATATTTACTTTTCGATTTTGTAGCCAATTCCCCACACCACCTTAAGGTATTTTGGTTCTTTTGGATTAATCTCTATTTTTTCTCTAATTTTTCTTATATGGACAGACACAGTATTTTCACCGTTATAAAAAGGTTCATTCCAAACATTTTTATAGATTTGTTCTATAGAAAAAACTGTTCCTTTGTTTTCCATTAAAAGTTCTAATATTTTATATTCAATAGAAGTAAGACTTATTTCCTCTGAGTCTACAGTCACCATCTTTGTATTTCTATTTAAAATTAAACCTCTAACTTCAACAACATCTTCTTTTTTGTAATTGCCAAATCTTACATATCTTCTAAGCTGTGATTTTACCCTTGCTACAAGCTCTAAAGGATTAAAAGGCTTAGTCACATAATCATCAGCACCTACATTAAGACCAAGTATTTTATCTGTATCCTCAGATTTTGCTGAAAGCATTATTATAGGTATATTTTTCTTTTCTCTTATTTTAAATGTTGCTTTAATTCCATCAAGTTTAGGCATCATTATATCCATTATTATAAGATGAATTTCTTCTTTATCAAGAATATTTAATGCATCCAGTCCATTATCAGATTTAAGTACCTGAATGCCTTCGTTTTTAAGATATATTTCTATTGATTCAGATATTTCTTTGTCATCATCTACTACTAAAACTTTGTATTCATCCATAATATCCCCCTGTTATACTTTCCTCGTCACATTTAGTTTCACTTAATTTATAAATAATCAAAAAGAAGCTCGTTTTAGAAATTTAGTAAAAATTTGCGACGGAGGATAGTGTAATTATTATAATATATTATAACATTTGTTTTTTGCACTTTATAGTATAATTTACTATGTCACATTTATTAGAACTTTGCGACAGAGAATAGCATTAACAGAGGTTTTATTTCTTCTCCATAAAAAAACTAAATGCATCTTTTTTAAATCCATTAGCACTAACACTAATCTTTATATTTCTAATATGATAAATCTTACCTTCATAATCTTTTGCCTGATTATCACATATATATGCATAATCATAGCTGCCTTTTTTCACCCAGCCCATAAATACATAAGTATGGCTTGGAACACCATTCATATTTCCTTTCTCATCTGTAGTAAAACATATGTTACCAGGTTTTAAATCTTTATAATTAGTATTTTTCTTCCATCCATTTGTATTTAAAAAAGAAATAAGCTGACTAGTATTACAAACACTGTTTGGAACATTAATATTATTATTTCTTAATACTTCTGATAAAAAGTACACACATGCATTTTTAGTACTGTTATTATTCAGCTTTGATGCATCTTCATATACTTTTAATCTGTTACTCTTAATTTGTAAATAATTATATATTTTATTATTGAGTTCAGATGATGAAATGTTATTAGTTCTAAAATTGATTTTATTAGTATTCATAATTTTTATAATGGTTATCATACTTATACATATTATAATTGTTATTACAGTTAATATTATGGTTTTAATTTTTCTCGTTTTTTTCTCTTTTTTAAAATCCTTTACTATTTTACTTATTTCCATATTACCACCCATCCTATAATAAGAATTAATAATAGTATATAAAAACTTCTTTAAAAATTAGTGTATATAATTCTTAAAAATTTCTTAATATGAATAAAAAATAAATTTCTATATTTTTAATTGTAATTTAATGAAAATAATATATAATTATTTATAGGAATTAACTAACTTCTTAGTATAATCACAACACATCCATATAAATTGTAACAAATGAAAAGGAAATAAAAGTATTATGACCAATTTTATACATAATTTTGATGCTTCAATTTTACTATTTATAAAAAATAATATGCATAATTCTCTAATTGATAAATTAATGATTTTTTTTACGTCATTAGGAAATGCAGGGACTGTATGGATAGTTAGTGCTTTAGCTCTTTTGATAAATAAAAGAACTAGAAAAGCTGGATATACTGTGGTAATAGCTTTATTACTCGGTTATATATTTGGAGATTGTATATTAAAGAATATTGTACATAGATTAAGACCTTGCACATACATACTTCAGTCTCAGCTTCTTATAAGTAAACCAGCAGGTTATTCTTTTCCTTCAGGACATAGTGGTTCTTCATTTGCTGCTGCAGGAGTGATTTCAAAATACTTCAAAAAAACATCAATAGGAGTTTACATTGTTGCTTTTTTAATAGCATTTTCCAGGTTGTATTTATATGTGCATTATCCTACAGATGTGTTAGCTGGAATTGTTTTAGGCATTATTTGCAGCAGAGTTGCTATTTATATTGTATGTATAAAAGACTATAGAAGAGAGTGTTCAAAATAATTAAGTTATACTTTCCACAGACACATTTAGTTCAGCTTAATTTGTAAATGATAGCGGAGAGAAGCTTCTTTTAGAAATTTAGTTGAACTTTGAGGACATGGATAGTATAAATTTATAAAAGTCAATGAAAATAAGAAAGTGAGGAAATTAAATGACTATTTTACAAGCTATTGTGTACGGTATCGTACAAGGAATTGCAGAATTTCTGCCAATATCAAGTACAGCACATTTAGTATTACTGCCTTGGTTCTTAGGGTGGCAGGATCCAGGAGTATTTTTTGATGTAGCACTTCATTTAGGTACTGCAGCAGCGGTTATCATATTTTTCTTTAAAGATTGGGTTTCTTTAATATTATCAGGTTTTACAGACATAAAATCAAAACAAGCAAAGCTTTTTTGGCTTTTAGTTGTAGCTACTATTCCAGGAGCATTATTTGGAGTATTTTTGGATAAGTATATGGAAACATTTAGAAGCCCAATATTAATTGGTATTATGCTTATTATAATGGGTATAATATTATTTTATGCAGATAAAATAGGAAGAAGAAACATTGAACTAGAAGATATGAGTTTAAAGAATAGTATCATTATTGGTTTTGCACAAGTTCTTGCTATTATACCAGGAGTATCTCGTTCAGGTATTACTATGTCTGTAGGTCGTTTTTTAGGGATTGAAAGGGACAGTATAGCTAAATTTACATTTTTAATGTCAACTCCAATAATATTAGGAGATGCACTATATCATTTAATGAAAGTATTGAAAACAGGAAGTGAAACTATATCAATTGCACCTTTTGCTGTAGCAGTATTAACATCAGCAGTAGTTGGTCTTTTAAGTATTAAATTCCTTTTAAGTTATTTAAAAAAGAGAGGATTTAAAATTTTTGCAATTTATAGATTTATTCTTGGAGCAGGAGTAATTGCAGCATCATTCTTTATTAAGTAGAACTATACTTTCCTCGGTCACATTTAGTTCCACTTAATTTATAAATGATAGCGGAGAGAAGCTTCTTTTAGAAATCTAGTGGAACTTTGTGACCGAGGATAGTATAAATATGATGAGCAAAAATATAGCAGCTTTATTTAAGCTGCTATATTTTTATAACTTATTTAGTCTTTGTATTTCTTCTATAATTTCTTCTTTTACAAGTTCAACATTAGTTTTTCCTATATAACCAAATTTAACTTGATGAGTTCTTATGAAATTCATTGCTTTATAGTATGTCGCATGGTTTATATAGCCAGTATAAAAAAATATATAATTATAACTGTTTAAAATGGTTAATTCAAAATTTTCATTGAAACCATGTAAAGTTCTTATTTCTGGGTAAGTATCACGAAATTTACGTCTCCAATCCTTACTGCCGCCTATAATTAAAATTTTCTTTTCTTTTATGCATGATTCAAATGAAATATCTATATTATCAGGTATATATTCATTATTTACTTCAAAAACATATTCCCTTAATGCATTTAATTCATTTCTATATTTTTTTTCTTCAGACAACTGATTTTCAAGTTCTTTAATTTTGTTTTGCAAACCATTAATTTCAGAAGAATGATTTTTATTTATAGTTAATATTTTATCATTAAGTGTTTTATCAAAATTTATTTTTTCAATTTTCAAAGATGCTTGGATATTTTTTAATTCAATATTATCTTGTTCAGATTTCTGCAAACTTTCTTTTAATTCAGCTGCTTCAAAAAGAAGCTTTTCTTGATTATTCATAAAATAAAGATTTCGAGTGTTTTTATATTCATTAATTAAAGCTTGAATAAAAATTCCGCTGATAATTGACAGGGCAATAAACTCAGTATTTAAATTTTCCTGACCCATTTGTATATAAGCAAGAATTATTTTATCTGTATTTATATATTCTGAAGTATTAAAAATATAATTTATATCAATTTTATTAGTAATAAAAATATTTTGAGCGAAAAAACCAAAATCTTGAATGAGAGTATTTTTGTTAGTGAATATATCAGTTATGCTATTTATCTTTCCATATTTTTCTTTAATTAATGCTTTTATTTTATCTATTTTAGGTTTGCATTTAGAGACTTCAATTTCCATATCTGCATTTATAGCATTGCAGAATTCAAAGTTCTGCATGTCAGTTATTATTGAAGATATGCATCCCTGATCAACTAGATCTGGAGAGCGATAAATAGAGAAATAGAAATATACAGAAGCTAATAAATGAGATTCTATTTCACGATTAAATTCATTCATTGGAGAATAATTTGTTTTAAGGCTTTTTAAATTATGCTGTTTAACAGAATTAAATACCATAGGATAATGCTTTCTGAGAAGCTTTATAACTTTACTTCGTAAATTAAAATCATCTTCTGCAATTAAAAGTATTCCTAATACTTTTCTTGCATATATTTCTTGTGATAATGTTCCTTGAATAATAATTGTATGATTTTTGCAGGTAGAGTTATTAACTGCATCAATGTATTTAAGTTTATCTAAATGATATAACTTATTTATATCATTTTTCATATCAGTAGTTTTAATTAATGATATACTTATATTTGCAAATAAATAATCTCTTAATGTGTCTTCAGTTATGTTCATATTTTTACATATTATTTTTGAAAAATTGCTGATATTCATCATTGGAGAAGAAACATTGCTGCATTCCATAATAAACATTCTCCTTTCTTTTGTATGCTGGAATTAAATGTAACATAAAAAGCATATTTAATAAATTATCAGTATAAGTTCGTTATTTTAAATAAATTTTTAAAAAAATATAAGATATATTGATAATTTTAATTGAAATACATTAAAATATTTTATATAATTATAAGATATAAGCGATATAAAATCAATAAATATTAACAGAATATTATTAAAACAATGTACGAAGCTAAATCAAATTGTATAATTTGTGATATAATAATCTATATTTAAATAATGATTTTGAAATGGAGTGATTTATATGGATATGAAAAAATCACTATCAACTTTAGAAGTTGCTGAGGTTTTGGATATTTCTAAAAATACAGTTTATGAGTTAATTAAAAGAGGTGAATTGCCTTCTTATCGTGTAGGAAGAAAAGTTCGTGTTGATATGGAGGATGTTGAATATTATAAAAATAAAAGCAGAACAGCCAATGTTCCAGCTTCATTTAATGGTTCACAAAAAAAGATTGATGTTTCAGTGCCATTAAAAGGTGAATATATTTATTATGATAACCAGCCTTCATATAATAATAATTTTATAATATGTGGTCAGGATATTCTTTTAGATATATTGACAAGGCATTTGGAAAACTATCAAAGAGGTGTTCAGGCATTAAGGTATTATACTGGAAGTTATAATGGTCTTGTGGACCTTTACAAGGGAAAGGTAACAGTTGCTTCCTGCCATTTGTGGGATGGAGATGAAGATATTTATAATATCCCATATGTAAGGAGACTGCTCCCAGGTGTTCCATGTGTCATTATTAATCTTGCCTGCAGAATGCAGGGCTTTTATGTAGCAAAAGGCAATCCTAAAAATATTACTTCATGGAATGATTTAGCTAGACCTGATGTTGTTATGGTTAATAGAGAAAGAGGATGTGGAGTGCGTGTTTTAATAGATGAACATTTAAGAAAACTTAAAATATCACCACAATCTATTAATGGTTATGAAAATGAAGAATTATCGCATTTATCAGTAGCTAGTAATATTGCAAGAGGTGAAGCTGATGTGGCAGTTGGAAATGAAAAAACAGCACAGCAGGTTCAAAATATTCAATTTGTTCCTATACAGAAAGAGAAATATGATTTAGTAATAAAGAAAGAAGATATAAATAAACCAGCATTTCAATCAGTTTTAGAAATTATAAAGTCAAAAGAATTTCATTATGAACTTATTGGAATAGGAGGCTATGATATTAGTGAAACAGGAAAAATAATTGCTGAAACATAAAATAAATTTTGTTAAAAAGAGTCCTTTTGGATTCTTTTTATTTTTTAAAAAATTAAAATCATTCTTTTATATATACTATCCTCGGTCACAAAGTTCCACTAAATGTGACCAAGGATAGTATGGTATCTTAAATAATATTAACTCAAAAGTACCTTAAACAATATAAATATAAATGAAATTATACGAAATTGGTTTAATATAAAAATAAAACTCTTATAATTTAAATTTTATTAATATTAAATTATCAAATTAATCAGCTATATGATAATAAAATGTCAACGTTATCAAAAAAATATACAATTATTTTCAAAAAACTATTGATTTTTTTACATATACACATTATAATATAAAACAATAAACTATATACAAATTGGTCACAATTCATATTAAACTATACAACAATATATCTTATTAATTACATTATATTAGATAAAACAATACAAATTTGCACAAATCATGTTTTAAACATCATCGTTATTTATGGTTATTCTTCTAAAACATAGGTTATATGATTTTTAACAGCTTATGTTAAGGATAATATAAAAAAGCCATTGGCTTAACAAATTTATTTACACAAGGAGGAATATTTATATGAGACAAGTAGCTATTTATGGAAAAGGCGGAATTGGAAAATCAACAACAACACAGAATTTAACTGCAGGGTTAGCAGCAATGGGAAAGCACATAATGGTAGTAGGGTGTGATCCAAAGGCAGATTCAACAAGATTGTTACTTAATGGATTAGCACAGAAATCAGTACTA
>JAUZPN010000108.1 GCA_030705885.1 Bacillota bacterium
ATAAGAGGTATTATTTCTTGAAATTAATGTAAATATTTTTTTTATTATTTTTAAAATATATTATTTTTTTAGCAAATATGAGTTATAATAAATAATGTATTTATTATAAGGAGGTAATTTTGTGAAACCTAGTATTTTTTCCAGCGATTATAATAAAATAATAAAAAAAAGAAAGAGAATAAGAAGAATTATAATTTTTATAATAGTATTGATAATTGTTATTTTACCTTTTAGTGGTAAAATGCGAAATGTTGCACCTAAAAGTATTAGTAAAATGTATAATCACTTTACTAGTAATTTAAAAAAGAAAAATAAAAAAATTCATACTTCTACGACACCTAAGCCGACAGATGTAAAAAAAGAAACTGATTTAAACAGTAATACTTCAGATTCACAGAGTAGTGCAGTTAGTAATAGTACTGCAGGATATGATGTTCAGCTTAGTAATGGTAACAAAATAAAAGCACTTTATGAAGAAAAAGATAATGTAACAAAATTTACTGGTATATATCCTCAGGACAGCAGTCAATATTTTGATATAAGTCCTTCAGGAAACAGTATAGTTATTTTAGATAAAAGCAGCCAGCATGTTTTGTTATTAAATATTAATTCAAATGGTGTTGTTCAAGATATTACTAAAAAACAATATGTATCATCTGGTGGAACAACTTTTACAGAAGATAGTTATCTTGGAGAAAATCCTTCATATATTTGGACTGATATACCAACTTTTATTGATGATATTCATATAGCATACATTAGTCAAGTTCCAGAGTTTTACGTCGATAAAACAACTAAATATGTATGGATGTATAATATTGACAGTAAAGATGACATTTATATACAAAATATTAGTGGTCAGTCAATAAAGTTTCAGAAAACAAATAGTGGAGATTTACAAGTTAATGTTGATGGTAATATTAATATTTTAGGAGCAGATGGAACAATAAAACAATAATTAGAGCAAAAATTTGATTAATTTAAAAAAAGTGAAGAAATAAATTAAATATTATTTGTAAATTGTTAGACAGTTATGATATAATAATAGGGTTAATATATGCTTTTAAGTGATTAGGAGGAATTTGTATAATGAGTTCAAAGTTAGAAACAATAGAAAAAAATGTAGTACAATTAGAGGTTACAGTTGAGGCGGATAAATTTAATCTGGCATTAAAAAAATCTTTTAATAAAAATAGTAAGAAATTTAATGTTCCTGGATTTAGAAAAGGTAAAGCTCCTATGAATATAATTAAAAAATTCTATGGAGAAGGAGTCTTTTATGAAGATGCAATAAATTTTGTTATTGATGATACATATACTGATGTAATTAAAGAAAATAACATAAAGCCTGTTGATTATCCTGAACTTGATGTAAAACAAATCGAAGAGGGTAAAGAATTTGTTTATACTGCAAAAGTAACTGTTAAACCAGAAGTTGAATTAGGTGAGTATAAAGGTGTTGAAGTAAAGAAGGTTGAGTATCCTGTTACAGATGAAGAAATAGATGCTCAAATAAAAGAGTTACAAGAAAAGAATGGAAGAACTGAAACTAAAACTGAAGGAGCAATCGAAAAAGGAGATATCGCAGTTATTGATTTTGTAGGTTATGTTGATGGTGTTGCTTTTGAAGGCGGTCAGGCAAAGGATTATTCACTTGAAATTGGTTCAGCTTCTTTTGTTGACACATTTGAAGAACAGCTTATAGGATTAAAAGCTGGAGACAGCAAAAATATTAATGTTACTTTCCCAGATGAATATGGTAATGAAAGTTTAAATGGTAAGCCAGCTGTTTTTGAAGTAACTGTTAACAGTATAAAAATAAAAGAACTTCCTAAAATTGATGATGAATTTGCTAAAGAAGCATCAGAATTTGATACTTTAGATGAATTAAAAGCAGATTTTAGAAAGAAATTAGAAGAAGCTAATAGTCAAAAAGCTAAAAAAGAATTTGAAGAATCAATAATTGATACAGTATGTAACAATGCAACAATTGACATACCTGAAGTAATGTTTAAAAATGAAACAGATAATATGTTAAAAGATTTAGAATATAGACTAAAATATCAAGGACTTGATTTAAAGTCATATTATCAGTATACTAATAGTTCAGAGGATAAAGTTAGAGAATACATGAAAGAATCTGCTGAGAAAAAAGTAAAAACTGAATTAGTATTTGAAAAAATAGCTGAAGTAGAAAAAATAGAAGCTATTGATGAAGAATTAAATGCTAAAGCATATGAGTTAGCAAAACAATACGGCGAAAAAGATGTAGAAAAAAATGCAGAATTCCTTTTAAAGGCTCAAAAAGAAACCTTAAAATTAGAGGTAATTAATGAAAAAATTATTAAATTGTTGGTTGAAAGCAGTAAAGTTATAGCATAATATTAATTAAGATTCATAATTGCCAGAAATTTTCTGGCAATTAATTTTATAACAAAAGGAGTGAGTTTTATGAGTTTAGTACCAGTAGTTGTTGAGCAGACTAATAGAGGAGAACGTTCATATGATATTTTTTCAAGATTATTAAAAGACAGAATTATAATGCTAAGTGAAGAGGTCAATGATGTATCAGCAAGTCTTGTTGTAGCACAATTATTATTCTTGGAAAGTGAAGATCCAGATAAGGATATTTATTTGTATATAAATAGTCCAGGTGGATCAATAACATCAGGAATGGCTATTTATGACACAATGCAGTACATCAAGTGCGATGTAAGCACAATATGTGTTGGAATGGCAGCATCTATGGGTTCATTTTTATTGGCAGCAGGAACTAAAGGAAAAAGATTTGCACTTCCAAATAGTGAAATCATGATTCATCAGCCATTAGGCGGATTCCAAGGTCAAGCAACAGATATTGGAATTCATGCAGATAGAATACTTAAAATAAAAGAAAAATTGAATACTATTTTAAGTGAAAGAACAGGTAAACCTCTAGAAGTAATACAAAAAGATACTGAGAGAGATCATTTTATGACCTCTTATGAAGCAAAGGACTATGGATTGATTGATGAGGTAATAGTGACGAAGAAAAAGGTACCCGGTGAGGTGTAATTATGACAAGAAATGAAGAAAAAAAATTACTAAAATGTTCATTTTGCGGTAAGAATCAAGATCAAGTTAGAAGGCTTATTGCAGGTCCAGGAGTATACATTTGTGATGAATGCATAGAGCTTTGCTCTGAAATAATTACAGATGAATTTGATGATAATATTCAAATTGATGTTGGATCATTACCTAAGCCTGAAGATATTAATAAGTATCTTGATCAATATGTAGTTGGCCAATCAGATGCTAAAAAGGCATTATCTGTAGCGGTATATAATCATTATAAAAGAATTAATTCCAATTCAGTAGATGATGATGTAGAGCTTCAGAAGAGTAATATTTTATTATTAGGACCAACAGGTTCTGGTAAAACTCTTCTTGCACAAACTCTCGCAAAGTTCTTAAACGTACCTTTTGCAATTGCTGATGCAACTACTTTAACTGAAGCTGGTTATGTTGGAGAAGATGTTGAAAATATACTATTAAAACTTATACAAAATGCAGATTATGATATTGAAAGAGCAGAAAAAGGTATAATTTATATTGATGAAATAGATAAAATAGCACGTAAATCAGAGAATCCATCTATTACAAGAGATGTATCTGGTGAGGGCGTTCAGCAGGCCTTGCTTAAAATATTAGAAGGAACAGTAGCATCTGTACCACCTCAAGGTGGAAGAAAACATCCTCATCAAGAATTTATACAAATAAATACTACTAATATACTATTTATTTGTGGAGGAGCTTTTGATGGAATAGATAAAATAATTGAAAAGAGAACAATTACAAGTTCTATAGGCTTTGGTGCTGATATTCAGTCAAAAGAAGAGAAGGATATTGGAAAGCTTCTTAAGGATATTATGCCTGGTGATTTATTAAAATTCGGTTTGATTCCAGAATTTGTTGGAAGACTTCCTATTGTTGTAACTTTAGAAGCTTTAGATAGAACTGCACTTATTAATATTTTAAGTGAACCTAAAAATGCTTTGGTAAAACAATATAAGAGACTTCTTGAAATGGATAATGTTGAACTTGATTTTACAAAGGAATCATTAGAAGTAATTGCTGATGAAGCAATTAAGAGGAATACAGGTGCCAGAGGGTTAAGAGCTATAATAGAAGATATGATGAGAGATATAATGTTTGATGTGCCTTCTAGAGAAGAAATTGCTAAAGTAATTATCAATGGAGATACTGTTAAAACTAAGAAACCTGAATTAGTTATGGCAGAAGGGGAGAAAAGAACACCTATAAAAATATCTCGAAGAGGAAAATCTAGAAAAGGAATAGAAACAGCATAGGAAAAAAGCAGTAATATATTACTGCTTTTTTTCTATGCTATACTTTCCTTAGTCACATTTAGTTCCAATTAATTTGTGAATGATAACGAGGAGAAGCGTCATTTAGAAATCTATTGGAACTTTTTAATCAAGGAAAATATAATTATGAAAAAGATAATATTATATAAATATAGTTTTTTTGATTATTTTATTAAATTTATGGAATAATAAGTAATAGTATATTTTAAAATTAATGTTAAGGATTGAAAGGAGGAAGCTAATTTAGTTATTATTCTATATATGCTTTTTTAGATACAGTTAATTTCGATTGATTTATAAATTTATATAATAATTGAATTAGAATATTATGACAAATATTTTTATTATAATTGAATTTTTTTGTACTATTGTAATTGGAGTTTACTTTCTTATTGCATTAAAAAACCAACAATCAAGCAAAGTAATAATTAATAAAGAAAGTAAAAAAGAAATGGAAAAATTATATAAAATGAAAAAAATAGGACTGACCATTCCATTATCTGAAAAGAGCAGACCATCAAATTTAAAAGAGGTCATAGGTCAAGAAAATGGAATTAAGGTTTTAGAAGCTGCACTGTGTGGTCCAAATCCACAGCATGTTATTATTTATGGACCTCCCGGAGTTGGAAAAACTGCAGCAGCAAGGTTAATACTTGAATATGCCAAAAAAAAAGAATTTACACCATTTAGTAATGATGCAAAGTTTATTGAAATTGATGCGACTACTGTTAGATTTGATGATAGAGCAATTGCAGACCCATTAATAGGCTCAGTACATGATCCTATTTATCAAGGCGCTGGAAAGTTAGGAGTTGCAGGTATTCCTCAGCCTAAGCCAGGTGCTGTTACAAAAGCACATGGCGGAATTTTATTTATAGATGAAATAGGAGAGCTTCATCCAATTGAAATGAATAAACTTCTAAAAGTGCTTGAGGATAGAAAGGTTTATTTTGAAAGTGCATATTATAATTCAGAAGATCCAAATGTACCTCTTTATATAAAGGAAGTATTTGAAAATGGACTTCCAGCTGATTTTAGATTAGTTGGTGCTACTACCAGGAGTCCAGAGGAAATTTCACCAGCTATTAGATCTAGATGTATTGAAGTGTTTTTTAGATCACTTGACTCTGAAGAAATTCAAATTATCGCAAGAAATGCAATAAATAAAACAAATATTAGTATAGATAATAAAGCTTTAGAAACAGTTGGAAAATATTGTACTAATGGAAGAGATGCAATTAATTTAGTTCAGCTTGCTTATGGAATATGCATTAATGATAATAGAAATAAAATATCAATTTCAGATATAGAATGGGTTATTGAAAATGGGCAGTTTTCACCTAGAATTGATAAAAAAATAAATGAAAATCCAGAAGTAGGATATGTAAATGGTCTTGCAGTTTTTGGAGCTAATTTAGGAATACTGATGGAAATAGAAGCATCAGCTGATAAAGCTAAATTTTCAAAGGGTGAAATTAAAATAACTGGTATTGTTGAAGAAGAAGAAATAAATAGCAGCAATAGAAAGCTTAAAAGGAGAAGTACAGCTAGCTGTTCAGTACAAAATGTAATAACAGCACTAGAAAAGCTTTATGACGTTAACATACAGAACTATGATATTCATGTTAATTTTCCAGGTGGAGTTCCTATAGATGGACCTTCTGCTGGAATAAGTATTGCCACTGCTATATATAGTGCAATTAAAAATATTCCTGTAGATAATGAAGTTGCTATGACTGGTGAAATTTCAATATATGGAAAAGTTAAGCCTATAGGAGGAGTTAATGCAAAAATTGAAGCTGCAATAAAAGCAGGTGCAAAAAAAATAATAATTCCAAGAGACAATTGGATAGACAGTTTTAAGAATATAAATGATGTTTATATAATTCCAGTAGATAATCTTGATGAAGTTATAAATGCTGCATTAATTAATGAAAATGCAGAGAGTCAAATAATTATTGAAAAAAATACAAATATACTTTCAGCAAAATCAATATAGTATATTTTCCTCGTCACATTTAGTTGTAATTAATTTGTAAATGATAGCGAGGAGAAGCTTATTTCAGAAATTTAATAGAACTTTGTCAGTGAGGATAGTATATACTTCTCATTTCATTTATAAATGCATATAATAATTTTGGTAACCATTAAAAAAATTATATATAGACATTGAAAAAATAGTTTATTTTGGTTATAATATATAGACTGACAGTATATAATTAAGTACTATTTTAATTGAAATGAGGGGAGAAGTATGAATGAAATAAAAAAAGTTCTTCCTCTGATACCACTAAGAGGCGTTACAATATTTCCATACATGGTTTTACATTTTGATATAGGAAGGGAAAAATCAATTCTTGCACTTGAAGAAGCAATGTATAATGATCAAAAAATATTTTTAATTGGACAAAAAGATGCTAAAGTTGAAGATCCCGAGGCAAAAGACTTATATAGCATTGGTACAATATGCAGTATTAAACAAAAATTAATATTACCAGGCGAAACTGTAAGAGTACTGGTAGAAGGTGAAGAGAGAGGCAGATTAATTAATTTTGTAGAAACTGATCCATTTATTACTGCAGAAATAGAAAGCATAGAGGAAAGTAAATGTGTAGAAAATAATAAATGTGAAGCACTAGTACGTTCTGTAAAAAGTTCTTTTGATGAGTATATGAAGTTATCAGGTAACATACCTATGGAAGTTATGATTTCTTTAGATGATCTTGATAGTCCAGATAGACTATCAGATGTTATAAGTTCATATTTAATGCTTAAACAAGATACTAAACAGGAATTGCTTGAATCTTTTAATGTTGAAGAAAGGCTTGAGAAACTTTTATCTATAATTATAAATGAAGTTGATATTCTTAAATTAGAAAAAAAGATAGGAAATAAAGTAAAAAATAGAATAGATAAAAGTCAAAAAGATTATTATTTGAGAGAGCAGCTAAAAGTAATAGAAGAGGAACTTGGAGAAGAAGATGAAGATAAGAAAGAAATTTCTGCCTATAAAAGTAAAATAAATAAAACTAAACTTCCTAAAAACGTAAAAGAAAAAGCTTTAAATGAACTTGAGAGATTAAGAAAAAGTGGAAGTTTATCTGCAGAAGGTGGTAATATTAGAACTTATCTTGATTGGATTATTGAACTTCCTTGGAATAAAATGACTGAGGATAATTTAGATATTGCAGCTGCAAGAGAAATTTTAAATGAACAGCATTATGGATTAGAAGATGTAAAAGAAAGAATTATTGAATATTTAGCTGTAAAAAAAATGAGTAATACAATTAAAGGACCTATTTTGTGTTTAGTTGGTTCTCCAGGTGTAGGTAAAACTTCAATTGCAAAATCTATAGCACAAGCATTAAACAGAAATTTTGTTAGAATGTCTTTAGGCGGAGTTAAAGATGAAGCTGAAATAAGAGGGCATAGAAGAACATATGTTGGATCTATTCCAGGCAGGATTATTTATAGTATGAAACAAGCAAAATCAAGAAATCCGCTTTTCTTATTAGATGAAATTGATAAAATGAGTAATGATTTTAGGGGTGATCCAGCAGATGCTTTGCTTGAAGTTCTTGATAGTGAGCAGAACAATACTTTTAGAGATCATTATTTAGAGTTAGACTTTGATTTATCAAATGTTCTATTTGTTACTACAGCTAATACATTAGATACAATACCAAGACCTTTATTAGATAGAATGGAAATAATAGAGGTGTCAGGTTATACATATGAAGAAAAGCTTCATATTGCTAAAGATCATTTAGTAAAAAAACAACTTAAAGAACATAATCTTACTGAGAACATAATAAATATATCTGATGCAGCTATTAATTTTATTATAGAAGGATATACTAGAGAATCTGGTGTCAGGGGTCTCGAAAGAAGTATAGCTGCTATTATCAGAAAAGCCGTAGCAGAAATGGTAGAAAATAATAAGAAATCTATGAATATTTCAATAAATCATGTAAAAAAATACTTAGGAGCAGTTAAGTATACTTTTGACAAGGCAGAAAAGGAAGACAGAGTTGGTGTTGTAATGGGTATGGCATGGACTGGATATGGTGGAGATACTCTGCCAATTGAAGTTTCAGTAATGCCTGGAAATGGAAAACTTGAACTTACTGGACAACTTGGAGATGTAATGAAAGAATCTGCAAAAGCAGGATATAGTTATGTAAGAGCAAATTCTCAGAAGTATGAGATAAATCCTGAATTTTATAAGAACAAGGATCTTCATATTCATGTTCCAGAGGGTGCTGTTCCAAAGGATGGGCCTTCAGCAGGAGTAACAATGATTACTGCTTTAGTATCTGCCCTAAGTAATACAAAGGTAAAACATAATGTTGCTATGACTGGTGAAATTACATTGACAGGCAGAGTGCTTCCTATTGGAGGTCTTAAAGAAAAAACTCTTGCAGCATATAGAGCGGGAATTGATACTGTAATTATTCCAAAGGATAATGAAAAAGATTTAGAAAAAATACCTAAATCTATTAAGAACAAGTTAGAATTTATTACCGCAGATAATATTGATGTAGTATTAAAAAATGCATTAATTAAGGAGTAAAATAATGGAAATAAATCAATCGGAGTTTATAATATCCGCAGTAAAGCCAGAACAATATCCCAAAGACAACAGAGTGGAAATTGCATTTGTAGGACGTTCAAATGTTGGAAAATCATCACTTATAAATACATTAACAAATAGAAGAAAATTAGCAAAAACAAGTGGTACACCTGGTAAAACTAGATTAATTAATTTTTTTCTTATTAATAATGATATTTACTTTGTGGACTTACCTGGTTATGGATATGCTAAAGTATCAAAGGTAGAAAAAGCAAGCTGGGGAAAAATAATTGAAACATATTTGATAAAACGACCTCAGCTTTCAAGGGTATTATTATTAGTAGATTCAAGACATAGACCTACTGAGGATGATATTTTAATGTATAATTGGATAAGATACTTTGGTTATGAAGTGGTTATTATTGCTACGAAGTGTGATAAAATCACGAAAAATGAAATGGCTAAAAGTAAAAAAGCAATTAAAGAAGCACTTAACCTCTCTGATGAAGAGAAAATAATATATTTCTCTTCATTAAAAAGGTTAGGAAGGGAAGAATTGTTAGAAATAATTTTTAATAATAATTAAAAATTATTGAATATTAATTTAAAAAATTGGCAATATTATTAATGTAACGGAGAGAAATCTCCAAGGCATTAGCAAAAGAAATATCTTTTAACTTAATGCCAAAACCCCCCATCCCCCATGGGACCGCTAACCCCGGTCCCATTTAATTTTTATAAATTTTAATAATTATTCTAGAGATATTGAACTAATCTTGTAATAATATTGATTTAATGGTTCTTTATTTGGTATTAAAATTAAATTAAGTGCACGATTTTTAATTTGCTTAGCATCTATGTTTGATGTGCCTTTAAAGCTGATAGACCATTTTATTTCAGTAACATCACCATTTTTATTCCATTTTGAATCCATAAATAATGCATTCTGAAATTTATAGGTACAGTTATCTGCAGATAATTTTCCAAATGAAGCTAAATCATTTCCGCTTATTTGAGAATAAAAAGCTTCTGCTGGTATAGAATTTTGATCATAGGGTAAACTTTCAACATATCTAATAAAACTTAATACACTATCTTTTCCCATAAAACTACTATTAAAATTATATGTAAATTTCTCCAGCTTATTATTAATTAAAATATAATTATCTAACTGAATATTATTATTATTGATGTTTCCTGATAAAACTTTAGGTGTTTTGTTTGAATTTGAATCAACAAATCCAAGTATAGCATTTGTATTGCACATTAAATCACAAAACTTTCCGTTATTATACATAAAAGCATGTTGCACTGAAGTATTATTTTCTTGAGCTTGAGTAAAAATTTCAGGAGTTTTATCTCTGGAAATATCCATAAAAGTTAATCTAAGTGGGGAGTAAGGTGTATAAGTACCTAAAGAATTCAGCTTTTTATCTGGTACTAAAAATAAATTTTTGTTATTAGTTGATATTTCAACAGAATATTTGTTATCTTCTGTTTTTACATAGACTATATCTTCAATACCATCGCCCGTTAAGTCAATTCGCTTCATTTGATTATCAACTGCTGCTGAAAAAGTAGCAATACTATCTTTTGGTATATTTAATAAAATTGCAGCAAGAATAAGCAGAATTAGTACTATTATTCCATAATAAATATGTTTTTTCTTTAGAAATATTATCCGTAAT
>JAUZPN010000109.1 GCA_030705885.1 Bacillota bacterium
AATAATAAAACGGCTTACTATCAGAGTTCATCAAATCAGATACTTGGCTAAAAAATTCTTCATCTGTAAGTCCCATCCAGAAAGTCTCACTATTTTTAAAATCATACATATCTTTTGAATTATCAAATCCAAAAGATTTTAAAGCTGTAGATATGTTCCAAATGGCTCCATCAGATGCATGTAATGATCGACTATAATAGTTATTATTTTTTAAAATCTGTGGTAATGTATTATAATTATTTTTAGGAAATCTAAAAAATGTGCTTCCTCTTCTTACAGGTAAAACAGAAGCATTTGCCATTAAATCAGCATCTCCGCTGTTTCCATTATTAACCTGTTCATAGAAATTAGGAAAATAATAACTATTTTTTATAAGATTATTCAAATTAGGTGTTACGGCTTGTCCATCATATTTTTGATTAATAACAAAATTTTCTAGTGATTCTACTTGAATAAAAATTAAATTTTTTCCTTTAAAAACTCCCTTGTATTCGTTATCAGGCAAATCTTCATTTTTATAGTTTAACCACTGCTTTATTAAACTTTCATCTTTTTTTGTTAATTTTATAATTCTATTATCATTTATATACATAACTATATCATAAAAATGATATCCTATAGGTGTAAGATTTTCCATTGTAGCATATGGCATATATTGAGTTTTAAATAAGACTTGTCCAGTATAATTATCATCATTAAAGTCACACTTACAATGCAGTATTGTAAGCATGATTACAGGATAACATAATACAATTAAAAACATAATTTTTTTTCTACGAACCACATTCCATTTTTTTCTTAAGAGTAAAGCTAAAATTAAAACAATTATAATATCAAAGACAAATATCAGGTCAATGGTTCTAGCCATAGAAAACACAGCTCTACTTAAATTGTGTAAATTTTGCGATTCCCCTAGGGTATGAATACTTAAAAAATCTTGGAAACCTCTATAATACCATAAATCTGCTATTATTAATATAGAATATAAAGTATTAGTTATGACAAGAAAAAACCAATGTATTCTTTTTGTAAATAGAAATGAAAAGCTAATAAAAGCAAGTGAAAAAAATATAACTATTCTAGTATTTCCATATAAAAGATTGTTTAAATTAAATTTATATACTGAGGCACCTGAATTTTTAATTATTCCAACAAAAAGTACTGATTCAAAAACTAAAGATATAAAAACTATTATTGTCATTTTGTCATCTAATAAATAATTTAATAATTTAATAATTATATTAATAAACTTATTTTCTTTTTGATTTTTGATTGGCAATGATGTCTTAAGCATAATACACCTCAATAATTAGAATATAATAAAATTAAAAACACTATCTTAATATTAAGATAGTGTTTTTAATTTTACTAAATATATTATATCATTTTAGTATGACATTGTAGTGTCATAATTGTTAACTAATTATGAATGAATTATATTATCCTTGGTCACAAAGTCCCACTAAATTTCTAAAAGAACCTTCTCTCTGCTATCATTTCTAAATTAAGTAAAACTAAATGTGATCAAGGAAAGTACATATTACTTTTTTACAAGTTTTAAAAATCTATTGCTCTTATGATCAGAATTCTTTGACTGCTTTCTGACATTATCCCAGCATTCAAAAAAGTCTTTTAATTCATCTTTTATTAGTTTTAGTGTATTTATTTTTTCTTGTATATTCTCTAAATCCTTATCTACATCTAACTGAGAATAATTAACGGATTCTTCAATCTGACAAAATAATGATTTATAATTTTCAATCATGCCTCTGACATCCTTTGTTATCTTTGGCAATAATTCATCATCCAAATAACTATTAACATACTTTATCATCTTTTCATTATGTTCTTTTACTACAGTTTGAACTTGATTTGAAATTTCATCTAAAAGCATATTCATCATATTATCAATACTTTCAAAATCAACTGAATATTTTCCAAAACGTTTATCTACTTTATTAAATGTCACCATTTGAATTAATTTTCCTCTAACGCCATGATTTTTATGCATTGAATTTTTTACAATTGTTTGTATTTCATTAAATGCTGTAACATCAACTTTTTTAAAATCGAAATATTTTCTAGAAAACGCTAATTCCAGCTTAGGTAATGTTATTTTAATATTATTATCTTTTAAATGGAGATTCAAATATTCATTAAACAAATCAATATTGTATTGAATTTCTTTATCAATTTCAATCATTTTATTCTGTCTTTCATTTAAGAAATTGTTAATCATTGTTTGATAATTTCCAAGTTTTTTATTATACATTTCATATAAAATAGAGTCAAAATTAGTTTGTAGTTCTGGTGTGACTATATCTAAACCATCTTCTGCAATTTGTCTTAATTCATCACTATCTTTACTTTTAACTGAATTTTTTACATCATCAATTTTTGTCTTAACTTCATCATAAATTATATTATATAATTCATATTTAGATCCATTAAGCTCATCTGCAAAAGTCTTTTTAAGTTCAGTAAAGTCTAATTCCTCAGAAATTTCATTACTACTGTTATCAATTATGGTGAATATATCCTTTATCTTGTCCAGTAATTCATTTCTTTCCTGCTGTTTTATATGCTTCATTTCAGATAATTGGCCTATTTCAAAAGACAAAAATTTATTTTTAAGATTTGTATATTTATCATCTATTTTTCTTAATATAGAGCTTATTAATTCTATATTTGCCTTTTGTGTCATTATATATTTTGTATATTCAATTAATCTTGGAACACCACTTTTATCTTTAACAATCTCCAAATCAGGTTCTGTAATTCCAAAATAATCTTCTAAATCATTAAATGTGTTCTCCAAAAATCTTATAGTAGCCATTTCTCTTTTACCAGAGTATAATTTCTTGCATTTTCTGAAATATGTATGGTATTCTCCATTTTCAAAATGTGAAGTATCATCACATCCATCTAATTTAGGCACTCTTACAGCTGAAAAATACTGCATTGCAGATGTTGCAAAAACAACAACTCCGTTATATCCAAGTTCCTTAAGCTTAAATCTTAAAAAATCCATAAACCTTATTGCTGAGGTTTTTTCTCCATTTGTATACATTAAATCAATTTTATTTGCTACTACAATAAGTGAATAAAACTTATCATATTTTTCAAAAGTAGTTTTAATATTTCTTAAAAATCTTTCTTCATCTGTAGTCAGATATTTACTATAATCTACTACAAAAATTATAACGTCTGCCATTTCAATCCATTTATAGGCTATTTCTTCATGTTTACTGCCGGCAAGATTCGGTCCTGGAGTATCTATTATAGTAAAATCACTAAGTCCTCCTTCTTCACTTTTATATTGAATAAACATATCATCAATAGAATAACCTAAGTCAGTATTTACTTCTGCTTCCTTGTATGCATCTTCAATTTGATTTCTTATTTCATCTGCATCTCTATATTCCCTAGTCTCATTATTATAATCCAGCAGAATTCTATCCTCTTTACTTTTTTTATATATTACTGAATTCGGTGTTGCGACCTCTGTACTGGTTGGTGCATATTCATTTCCTAGAATACTATTTACAATAACACTTTTACCAGATTTTTTAGTTGCCATAACTGCTAGAGATAGTTCTCTCTTCTCAGCTTCTGATAAGTCATCTAATGTTTCATTTAGTAACTGTAAAACCTTTTCTTTATCCTCCGAAGCTGCTCCTAAAGCATCAATTTTATTAATTCCATCAATTGCTTTTTTAACAGAACTTTGTATTTCAATAAAGTTATTTTTAAATTGATGTGCTGAATCCCTTTCGCTTTCTTCTTTTGCAATCATGACATCTAAGTTAATCTCTAAATATATGAACTGCTGTATTATCTCACTTATAAAATTTCTATTATTATCACTAGTAGATAAAATAAGCTTATACTCTTCAATTCTATCTTTGTCTATATACTCTAATACTTCACTTAGACACTTTACACTATGCATTACTTCATTAGTTTTCTTATTTTTAATCAAAGCATCAAAATTAAATGCGATTTCATTTACAATTTTAAGATTATTTAAATTTATCCCATCAACATCTAATTTTTGTATAAACTGAAATAGATTTTCTTTTTCGTCTAAAACGAAAATTGTTTCATCAACATTATCATTATTGTCATTTAGCTTTGTAACAACTTCCACATCACTTACATACTTATCTAATTTATAAACATTCATTTATTAAATTCACCTCATACTGTGTAACAATATTATAAGAATATATTATAATTATATATTTAATTTAATTACTTTACAACATTAATATATTTTTTTTTTTACATTTTTTAGATTTATCTTAATAAAATAGAATTTAACAACATTTGAAACACAAAAAAAGCACTAACTCTAAGAATTTAGTGCTTTTTATAATTAATAAACTTTTATTACTTTTCAGTAGTAGTTGTTGAACTTTGAATACTTGGCTGATTTTTAACAGTACTTTTTGAAATTGAAGCTTGCCCAAAAGTATATACAAAACCAAGCAAAAATACTAAAACTACTATTATAACTGATTTCTTTTTAGGTATTTCTGAAACTGCTGATACACCAAATATAGTAACTACTAATTTCCAAATACTAAAAACATTAACATACTTTGAGAATATATTTGAGAAAGACAATAAAGTTTTAAAATCAAATGGATTTTCTACATTTTTAGTTATTAATAAATGAATTGTAACAAATATTATATAAAACAATTGAATTATTGCTGCATGTGCACAAACTGAAACCATTTGAGGATATGTTGCTTTTCCTTTAAATGCTTTATTTAATAAAAAGAATATTAATGCAACCAATAGAATTGGCACCAAAACACCTAATGGTGACAAGATAGCTCCAACTAGTTGACTAGCATTTGCAATTTTAATTGATAAATCCATCTGGCTTTGCTGAATTCCTACGCTCTTGTAATAACCTTCAACATATTGGGAATATTTATCATGACTAATAACATAAGTTATGATTTGACATATCAAAGTAACAATAGATATTATTACAAACATAAGTCCAAACTTTGGTTTCTCTTTATACTGCTTAAAATACCTTGTAGGATTAATAAAAAAACATTTCACCTTTTCTCCAAAAGACAATTTTCCTTCGATTATTTCATTTTCCAAAATAAATCCCTCCATTTTAATTTAAAAATTTATTCATCTTTAATAGTGCTGATAACATCTAATGCCGATGCTCTTGATGCCGGATAAAGTCCTGACAAGAAACCTATTCCTGTGGCAAAGACTAATACAAATAAAACCAACTTAAAATCAACAAAAATCAGGTTGCTTACAGATGATCCTTGTTTAGCAAAAAAGCTGCTTATAAAAATATTTATAATAAAGTTGGTCAAAAGTCCAATCATAAGTCCAATAACTCCTCCTAAAAAACCAATAGCTGATGCTTCACCAAGAAATATTTTTTTTACATCCCAAAGACTAGCTCCAACAACCTTCATAACACCTATTTCTTTTTTTCTTTCATAAATGGACATATTCATGGTATTTGCAATACCAAAAGCTGCAACAAGCAGTGATATTCCTCCTATTGCTCCTACCACAACTTTAACTCCATTAAGTACAGAATTTATGCTCTTTTCAGCATCTTCAAAAGAAGAATAGTTATACTTCATTTCTTTTAATTTATCTTTAATTTTAGAAGCATTGTTAGGGCTGTCCACTACAATATCTACGCTGTTATAACCAGTTTTGCTTATGATATTTGAGCTGCCTGTTTCCCATTGCAGTATATCTTTTGCATATTTCATTGGTATTTTTATATTTAGTGCTTCTGTAAGTCCACCATCATATATACCTGAAACTTTAAATTGATACTTCTTTGAAACTGGCTCACCATTTTCATTATTCTTTGTTATCAAATAGCTTATTTGTTTATTTACTAATGATTTTATTTGTTCATTAGTTACTTTGTTTGGATTCTCTTGATCAACAACATACATTGCTAATGTTTTATCTATAATGCATTCATTACTACTGTCAGATGGAACTTTTCCATAAAGTAATGTATGCACTTTTCCATACTCCTTCATAAGAATACCTGTAAGCTGCGAATTCATTTGATTTTTCTTATATTCTGCAACTCCCATACCTGTTCCTAAACTAATTTTAGGGACACAGGATTTAACATGCGGCAGATTTCTAATTTCTTTAACTGCATTATCATTTAAAACTTTTCCCTTTTTAATTTTTGAAGTATTTGAACCATCATTAACAGTTTTTGTTTCTAAAGGATATACATTTATAGTATTCATATCACTAAAGCTTCCGAACTTATCCATAACAAACTTTTGAAATCCGCTGCCAATAGATACAAGAACAAATATAGAAACACTTCCTATAATTACTCCTACCATTGTTAATATGGTTCTAGCTTTTCTTCTCCACATATTTGTCCATATTAATGGCAATAAATCAGAAATCTTCATATTAATCACCTAACCCAAATATATGCTTGAAAAAATTTGCAATTGGATTAGTGCTTTTTTTCTTTGATGCACTTGCATTATTTTGAGTTTTTGATGTATCTTTTATTTGAAAATCCTTTGAAACTGTCAATGTCCTGTTAAGTTCATCAGTAAAAGTAATTTCAACCTTTCCATTTATGTCTCCAGTTAAATCAAAGTTTTGTTCAAAAGTATTTTCATCACCTGATTCAAGTGCTCCATAGTATTTATAGTACTTTTGATCATTAGCAGTTACTGTTACCATTGTTTCTCCAACTGCTGCATTTCCTGCATTTACAAAATCCATTTTTATTTTTTTCTGTCCTGAAAATTCTTTTGGATCATATTTAAAGCTAGTAATAGCCATATTAGGTTTATTTTCTATAACAACACCAACTAATTTATTATAATCAAAGGAACCATCATTCTCACCTGTTCCGCTAATATCTACAACAATATTATAGGCACCAGCCTTAAGCTGTGAATCAGCAATTAAATTCATAGATAAATCTACACTATTATCCTTTTCAATTTTACTATAGTAAAGCTCTGTAGTTTTTCCCACTGGAGAAAATCCTGTAAGTGCAGTTTTTCCTTCTATACTTACAAGCTTTACAATTATGTTCTTTAAGTTATTATCACTAATATTTTTTAAAGTAAAATCTAGTTTAAACTGCTGACCTGGCTCTACTATTTCAGGTTCTGTACAAGCCTTATCTACCAATAAATCTACAGTTGCTGCATTAGCTTTTGATACTGGTATAAGTATAAAAACAAACAAAATTAATAATAAATAAGATATAACCTTTTTCATTTATTCCACCCTTTCAAATTAAAAAATTAGTTTGCAGCAAGCAAACCATCCGCCATTTTTATTACTCTATGGCAGGAGTTACAAACCTGCTGTGAATGCGTTACAATAACAAAAGTTTTTTTACTAGCTTCATTTAATTCTTTAAGAACATTCATTACTTCTATACTGTTTTTACTATCCAAGTTTCCTGTAGGTTCATCAGCCAAAATAATATCAGGATTATTTACTAAAGCTCTAGCTATAGATACCCTTTGCTGCTGCCCTCCTGAAAGTTCTCCAGGCTTATGTTTTATTCTTTCTTTAAGTCCAACTCTTTCTAACATTTCTTCAGCCATCTGCAATCTTTTTTTCTTATTTACACCAGTAAAAATAAGCGGCATCTCCACATTTTCAAGAGCTGTAAGCTGTGGAAGCAAATTATAACTTTGAAAAACAAAGCCAATATGCTTTCTTCTAAAAAGCGCTAGCTGATTTTGATTCATTGTTTCAATTTTTTCGCCGCAAATGTATATTTCTCCTGAAGTCAATGGCATAAGACCTCCAAGAATATTAAGAAATGTTGACTTTCCTGAACCAGATTCTCCTGTAATTGATACTAGCTCACCATCCTCAATACTAATTGATATTCCTTTTAATATTTCTATAGTCATTTTTCCCATAATAAAATTTTTTGTAACATTTCTTGATTCAATTAAAGCCATACTATCCCCCCCTTGGCTTTCAAATAAAATTGCATTTAAATATATTATCCTCGGTCACAAAGTTCACTAAATTTATAAAGAAGCTTCTCTCTGCTATCATTTATAAATTAATTGGAACTAAATGTGCACGACGAAAGTATAACATATGCTTATTGTAAAATTATACATTTAAATTTGAATTTACTCAAGTCAGTTCAGATATTAAAATGAATGTTTTAAACATATAAAAAGACATATAGGCAATATGTAAAATAATTCATAATTTTAATACCATTTTTCTTTGTAGTTTTTATAATACTGTTAAGTTGAATTTCAAGCTCTTTATGCTTCAGCTATAAAAGTAAGTAGAAATAATTGTATAGTAAAGATGGTTATGATAAAATATACATAATAAGAAAATATACTATTCTCGGTCACAAAGTTCCAATATATTTCTAAAAGAAGCTTATAACGGCTATCATTTATAAATTAATTGGAACTAAATGTGGCAAGGAAAGTATATATAATAATCATTCAGTGTAATAATTTGTATAAAAATGTACACAAGATATTAAGGAGAGATTTATTTATGAAAAAACTATTATCTATTTTTCTAACATTAATTTTGATAATCTTCCAGATAGGCACTGTTAAGGTCTTTGCAGATACTACAAGTGAAGATTATTTGTATTCTGTATCTAATTCTACTGCTGTAATCACAAGCTATAGAGGTTCAGGAGGGGATGTAACTATTCCAAGTAATATTGATGGATATACAGTTACAGGCATTGGTAACTATGCGTTTCATAGCCGTGCAAGCTTAACCAGCATAACAATTCCAAGCAGTGTTACAAGCATTGATACTGGAGCATTTGGAATGTGTACAAACTTAAAAAACATAATAATTCCTAATAGTGTTACAAGCATTGCTGATTTTACTTTTTCGGAATGTACAAGCTTAACCAGCATAACAATTCCTAATAGTGTTACAAGCATTGGTTCTGAGGCATTTGAAATATGTACAAACTTAAAAAGCATAACAATTCCTAATAGTGTTACAAGCATTGGTAGTAATGTGTTTGATCATTGCGATAACTTGTCAAATATAACAATTCCCAATAGTGTAACAAACATTGGTATGTGTGCATTTAGGAGTTGTACAGGTTTAACCAGCATAATCATTCCAAACAGTGTTACAAATATTGACTATGGTGCATTTAGTGGATGTACAAGTTTAACCAGCATAACAATTCCAAACAGTGTTACAAGCATTGGTTATTCTCAGTTTGATAGATGTACAAACTTAAAAAGTATAATAATTGGAGATAGTGTTAAAAGCATTGATGCTTTTGCATTTATGAACTGTCCATTTAACACTAAAATTTATTATCATGATAAAGTAACAAATTTTATTAACTTAGAACGTGGATATATTACAGTACCATATAATGTAGTATCATATAACGGGAATGGAAATACAGGAGGAACAGCACCAGCTGATGGAAATATATATACTAATGGAACTAATGCAACAATATTAGGAAACACAGGAAACCTTGTAAAGACAGGATATACTTTTGCAGGATGGAATACAGCAGCTGATGGAAGTGGAACAAGCTATCCTCCAGATACAATTGTACCAATGAATGGATCAGATTTAACATTATATGCAGAGTGGACAGCACTTCCAAAATGCACAGTAACCTTTGACAGTAATGGAGGCAGTACTGTAAGTCCAATATCAGATATAATTGAAGGAACAACAGTAACACTACCGCCAGCACCAACAAAACCAGGATATATCTTTGCAGGATGGAATATAGCAAAGGATGGAAGTAAAGTATCATTTACAGAAGCAACACCAGTAAATACAAATATGACAGTATATGCTAAGTGGATAGTAGATCCATGTGTTACAGCAATAAAAGGTGATTTTAATGCTGATAATGTTATAGATAATAAGGATTTAGCTATATTAAGAAATGTTCTTCTTTCATCACATAAAGATATTAAATATGATATAAATGGAGATAATAAAGTCAATGCTAATGATTATCTTAGATTAATTAAGATGATTATAAATCAGCCTGTAACTGACGATACAAATATAACTAGTGCATTTATAGATGATAATTTTAGAAATGCAGTTTATGCATTAATAAATAAAAGCAGTTCATCTCCAATACTTTATTCTGATGTAAAAAACATACAAAACCTAAATATAGCTTCTTTAGGAATAAAGGATTTAAATGGACTTGAATATTTTACTTCATTAAATTCTTTGTATTGCAATAATAATCAATTAACATGTTTAAATGTAAGCAAAAATACATCATTAACAACTATAGATTGTTCGTACAATAAAATATCCGGTTTAGATTTAAGTAAAAATACTGCATTAACTTATTTGGATTGTAACAATAATCAGTTACTTGCTTTAGATGTAAGTAAAAATGCAAATTTAATTTATTTAAATAGTTCTTCTAATAAATTAACAGATGTAAATGTAGGTTTAAATAAAATATTAACCTATTTAGATTGTTCAACAAATAATATATCAGATTTAGATGTAACTAAAAATACTGCATTAACTTA
>JAUZPN010000011.1 GCA_030705885.1 Bacillota bacterium
ATCAGCTTAAAATCTGATGCATTATTTAAATCTATACCACAAGCTTTGTTAAATAACTTATAAAATGTTGATGCAGTATATTTACTTAATAAAGTTTCTTTTCCTCTGCTTGATTTTATTCCTTCTACGACATCATAACCTTGCTCACTCCAAAGTTGTACCATCTGTGGAATCAATTCTGGTGGATGTTGTAAATCTGCATCAAGTATAATACATGCATCGTTATTAAAATTATCCAATCCAGCACAAAGGGCAGGTTCCTTTCCGAAATTTCGGCTAAATGAGATAATTGATATGTTATTAAAATCATTACTTAATCGCTGCAACTCGTTCCAGGTGTTGTCAGATGAACCATCGTTTATTAAAATGAAGTCATGATCTATTTTATGTTTTTGTAAAATAGACATTACTTTTACTACATTATTGTATATTTGCTCTCCTTCATTATATATGGGCATAAGTACGGAAATCATAAAATCACCTCTTACGTTTTTACTGTTTATTTTATACCATTATGTTGATAAATTATAACATATTTATATTGTCTTCACAAGGTAGATGTAGGTAGTAGGTAGGGACGGTTAACATGTTAACTATCCTCGGTCACAAAGTTCTATTAAATTTACAAAAGAAGTTTCTCATTGCTACCTTTTACAAATTAATTGGAACTAAATATGATTAAGAAAAGTATATTTTAACTTTTTACCTTTTAAGACATTAGTAACAAGTAATAATAAAACTAATATTTAAAATAAAAAAATGTTAACCGTCCCTTGTTTTTTGTTTTCTATTGACCACATGGTCAAGAAGTGATATTATATACCTATGTAATGACCAAGTGGTCATTAAAATTTCATATAGGGAGGATAAAATAATGATTGTCATTGAAACAAATCACTTATGCAAGAGATACGGAAAAGATAGAGGAATAATAGATGTAAACCTAGCAGTTAAACAAGGTGAAACCTTTGGATTCATAGGTCCAAATGGTGCAGGAAAATCTACAACAATACGAACACTACTGAATTTTATATTTCCAACTTCCGGAGAGGCTAAAATAAATGGACTTGATTGTATTAAGAATAGCAAAAAAATACGACAGATAATAGGATATCTTCCAAGTGAAGTTAATTATTATGATGATATGAATGCTGGGCAGCTATTTAAGTATTCATCAAATTTTTATAAGAAGGATTGTACAAAAAGAATAAATGAACTTTGTGAAATTTTTCAAGTTGATAAGTCTAAAAAAGTAGGTGAAATGTCACTTGGAAATAAAAAGAAGGTTGGTATAGTACAAGCACTTTTACATGAACCTGAAATATTAATTTTTGATGAGCCAACAAGTGGGTTAGATCCTCTTATGCAAAAGATGTTTTTTAACGTTTTGAAGGAGCAAAATAAAAAAGGAACTACTATATTTTTTTCATCACACATTTTAAGTGAGGTTCAAGAAATTTGCAGCAGGGTTGCAATTATAAAGGAAGGTAAAATCTTAAAAACTGATGAAGTATCAGTCCTTAGAAATTCGCAGTTTAAGAAAATAATGATATGTCTTTCAGAAGAGAACATAATTGATATTTCTGAAATTAATATAGATGGTGCTGTTAATATAAAAATAGAACAAGACAAGAAAAATACAATTACATTTTTGTATACTGGCAAAATTGATGACTTACTTTATAATCTGCATAAATTAAAATTAAGTAACTTGTTAATTGAAGAACCATCACTTGAGGAGATATTCATGCATTATTATGAGAAAGAAGAGGTGAAAAATGATGAACTTATTTAAGAGGGAATTAAGGCAAGGATTAACAGGATTTTTAGTTTGGAGCATAACTTTAGGAATTTTAATATTTTTTACTATGAGTATATTTCCTTCTGTTTCAAGTAGCAACATTGAATTAAATCAATATATAAAAAGTCTTCCAACTTCCATGGCTAAAGCATTAAGTCTTAATAATTTGAACATGTCGGACATGCTAAGTTTTTATAATAGTTGCATAGGTATTTATATTATTTTATGTGCTGCAATTTATGCCATGCTTTTTGGGACAGGAATAATATCAAAAGAAATTAATGATAAGACTGTAGAATTTTTACAATCAAAACCTATAACAAGAAGTTCAATAATAACACAAAAACTTATACCACGAATTTTTTATGTAATTGCTCTTAATATGCTCTTATTTTTAATGACTTATTTTTCATTTGAACATGTAAAAAAATCTGATTATTCCATAGAAAAACTGCTTCTAATCTTTATAGGATATACTATTATTGAGATAACTTTTGTGAGTCTAGGATTGTTTTTATCACTAATTATTAAAAATAAAAAAATATCAACAAATTTAAGTATTTGGACTGTATTTGGAATGTATCTTTTATATATACTTGCTGGAATTTCAGATAAGTTTTCATATTTAAAATGTTTTACACCCTTTAAATATGCTGATGCATCAGATATAATAGCTGATGGAAAGCTTAAAGCAGTGTATATTATTATACTTACTATTGTTAATATGATTTTAATAGGTGTATCATATATAATATACAACCATAAGGACATATCAGTTTAATAGTTATTTATAAAATTGAATTGTTATATTGTATAAACTTACGATGAGGTGATATACTTGTACGAAAACTTTGAAAAACTTCCATTTGAGAAAAGAAAAAGAATTATAGATGTATGTATAGAAGAATTTGGCGATAAAGGATATACTAATGCATCAACAAATACAATAGTAAAAAATGCAGGCATATCAAAGGGGACGCTTTTTAACTATTTTGATAATAAAAAAAATCTTTTTCTTTTTATACTTGATTATACAACTGATTATTATGTTGATTTTATGATAAGAGAAATGAAAGTAAATAGCTCTGACTTTTTTAAAAGAGTTCTTGATTGGGCTGAACTTAAAATAAAAGTATCTTTAAATGAACCTTTAATATATAGGTTTTTTATTACAGCATATACAAATATACCAGATGAATTAAATCAAGATATTTCAGAGAGATATAAGAAACTCTCTGAGAAAGGTTTATTCCTTGCTTTGGATGGAATAGATTATTCAAAATTCAGGGATGATATAGACAAGCAAAAAACTATAGAACTTTTATTAATAATCCTAACCAATTTACCCAAAGAAGATATAAATAAGTTGGGTCTAAGCGATGATAAGGGGTTAAATACTATAAATGAGAGATTTGAAAAATTAAAGGAATACGTTGATATTTTATGTAAGGTATTTTACAAATAAATACGTTTGTCTCGTTCGTTTAGGGACGGTTAACATGTTAATTGTAAATGATAATATATACAGCTTTAAGAATTAATTAAGTTTATGTATTTATTGACTTTACAAAATTTAGATGTTACAATTAATTCATCTTATGAAAGTTAAGAGGAAGATTATTATGTAATAAGTAGATTTATCTAAGCAGAATTAGCGGAATTAAAGTTGTAAATTCATAAAAAATGCTATTTTTATGAGTCTATTTTTTATATTCTTGTTTAGTTTTGAGATAATTTACTTTTTATAACCATAATAATTACCTTAAAAAGAATATATCTTTTAGGTTTATTAGTGTTGTGAAAAGATTAATTTGCAGCACTTTTTTGCTGCATAAATTTAAAGGAGATGACTTTTATGGAATTAATTTATAAATATCCAAGAACCCCTCATCTTGAAGGTTCAAGACTTCAGCAGGGAGATGAGAATTTAAATAGCATAAAATTTGAAAATATTAAAAATAAATTTTGTGTACTTGAGGAAAAAGTAGATGGAGCTAATTGTGGGATTAGCTTTGATAAAAATGGAAAAATGTATTTACAAAGCAGAGGACATTTTTTAAATGGTGGTTATGGAGAAGCTCAATTTAATTTGTTCAAAACTTGGGCAAATATATTTAAGTATAGTCTGTGGGAAATTTTAAGTGATAGATATGTTATGTATGGTGAGTGGCTTTATGCTAAACATACTGTATTTTATGATGAATTGAATCATTATTTTATGGAATTTGATATATTTGATAAGGTTGAACAAAAGTTTTTAAACACTAAAAGAAGAAGAGAGATTCTTAAGAAATACTTTTTTATAAAGTCAGTACTGGTTTTAAAGAAAGGAATAATTACAAGCAAGAATGAAATTACATCAGCATTATTGAAGTCAAATTTTAAATCGGATAAGTGGCAGGAGAATCTAGAGAAAACTTGCAGTGAATTAGGATTATCTTATGAAATTGCAAAAAAGCAAACGGATTGTACTGATTTAATGGAAGGTATATATATTAAGGTAGAAGATGATAATTATGTTATTAATAGAATGAAGTATGTAAGAGCTTCGTTTTTAAATACAATTTTGGATTCTGAAACTCATTGGGCTAATAGACCCATAATCCCTAATAAATTAAAGTTAGGAATAGATATTTTTTCTGAGGAAGTGTAGTTTTATGGATATTGAAAAGTTTGTAATACAAAATAACTATAATTTCAAGGAAATAGCAAAAAAATTTAATATTATTGATAAGCTTAATGAAGTTCAGCAAAATCCTAAGTATCATGGTGAAGGTAATGTTTATAATCATACTGAATTAGTCTGCAGTGAAGTTTTAAAGCTTAATGAATGGCAGGAGTTAAACGATAGAGAAAAAGTTATTTTATATATTTCAGCATTATTCCACGATATTGGCAAGCCTTTTACCACGCGGGAAGAAGCAGGAGAAGTAGTTTCACCTAAGCATGGTTTAAAAGGTGCTAAAATATTTAGAGATTTAGCATATAGAGAGTATGAAATTGATTCAAATATAAGAGAACAAATAGCAGCAATAATCAGGTACCATGGCTTGCCATTAAATTTTCTTGATAGACAAAATATTGATTATGATCTTATAAAGACAGCAGAGATTACAAATATGAAACTTCTTTATTTACTAGCAAAGTGTGATTTACTGGGAAGGTATTGCCAGGATAAAGAGCTATTACTTGACAAAGTTATGTATTTTAAATTATATTCGGAGGAATTAAGATGTTTTTATGGCCATAAAAAGTTTAAGAATGATTATACAAGATTTCTATATTTTGCAGAAAATAAAGTTAGGTATGATGCAGAAATTTTTGATAATAGAAAATTTGAAGTTATAATCATGGTTGGACTTCCTTTATCAGGAAAGGACACTTATATAAATAATAACTTTAAGAAATTAAAAGTAATATCATTAGATGATATTAGAGAAGAACTTAAAATTTCATCTAATAAGGATTTTGGTCAAGTTGCAGCTGTTGCATTTAGCAGGGCAAAGGAACTTTTAAGAAAAAGAGAAGGCTTTGTTTGGAATGCTACTAATTTGAGAAGAGAAAACAGGCAGAAGCTGATAAGGTTATTTAACTCTTATGAGGCAAAAATAAAATTTATTTATTTAGAAATTCCTTATAAAGAGTTGATTTCAAGAAGTAAATTAAGAGAAAGATATGTGCCAATTGAAGCTATAAATAAAATGATAAAAAATATGGATATGCTTGAAGGTGAGGAATTAGACAATTAAGACAGCTAGCAGCTAGGTAGCAGCTAGGTAGCAGCTAGGTAGCAGCTAGGTAGCAGCTAGGTAGCAGCTAGGGACGGTTAACATTTTATTGTGACATTGAACATTGAACAGTTAGAACAGTTAGGGACGGTTAACATGTTATTATTGACCGTCCTTTTTTATTTTTTAGGATATCAGTAACAATTAATTATAAAATTGATTATAAAATAAAAAATATAAAAATGTTAACCGTCCCTTTTTCCCTTTTTATTTATTAGGTGGTTAAAGAATTCTATTTATGGATATAATTCAAAACAGATTAATATTTAAAGAGGTGTTGATTTATGCCAAGAACAGCAAGAAAAAAAGAAGAAAGTGGAATATATCATGTTATGGCAAGGAGCATAAGTGAAATTTTATTATTTAAAACAGAGGATGATAAGAAAAAGTATTTAATGATTATAAAAGAATATCAAAAGATATTTAATTTTGTTATTTATGCTTATTGTATTATGGATAATCATGTTCATTTAATTATTTATTCTAATGGTGCTGATATTTCAAAAATTATGCATTGCATCAATTTTAAATATGCTATGTATTTTAATAAAAAGTATGATAGGCATGGACATCTTTTTCAAGATAGGTTTAAGAGCAAGGTTGTAAATGATGATAGATATTTAATTGCATTATCAGCATATATTCATAATAATCCAGTAGATGTTAATGGATATGAAAATAATCCAGAAAGCTATAGGTATTCAAGTTTAGGTTTATATTTGGGATTAAGAAAAGATGAATTTAATATTGTAAATAAAAAATTTATTTTAGATATATTTGATGAAGATAAAAATAAAGCGAAGAGAAGATATTTTGAGTTTATAACAAAATCAACTGCTAGTAATTTAGAAGATGTAGAAAATATGAATATTGAATTTGATAATGATAAAAGTGAATATCGAAGTGAAAAAACTATATTGATAAGAAACTATAAAATTGAAGATATAATACAATACGTAGTAGATAAATTTGCAATAAAGAAGTCATTAATTTATATAAAGTGCCAAAGGAAAACTACAAAAATAAAAGGTGCACTTATTCTTTTGCTTAGAAATTTATGTAATATGAGCTGCAAAGATATATGTAGTACATTAGGAAATATAACAAGTTCTAGAGTTTCAAAATTGTGCAGTATTGGAGTAGAATTTATAAGCAATGATGATAAATATAGTGATATTGTAGATGGATTTTTGAAATGCTATAGCCATTAAATAAATATTAACTTAATTATTATAAGAAAGTTTATAAACAAAAGATTATTAATAATTTTATATTTTCTAAATTTCAAATTCTTAATATCTAATCTTTGATAATTATACCTAATTTCCTGAATTTCTATAATTCCCGGTTTTTTATTAAATAAATTTTGAACCTTTTACTTAGATGAATACTCTTATATGTGAAAGGAGGAGATGTATGCAAGAAGTTGATTTGGTTATTAATGCGCAAAAAGGTGATAAGAAAGCTTTAATTGAATACATATTGAAAAGAAGAGATGAATATTACAGATTAGCTTATGTGTATGTTAAGAATCAGGAAGATTCATTGGATGCACTTCAGGAAATGATTGTAATTATATTTGAAAATATAAGAAAATTAAAAAATGTAGATTCTTTTGTGCCTTGGAGTAAGACTATTTTAGTAAATTGTTGTAAAAATATTTTGAAAAAGAAAAATAAAGTGATTTTAGTAGAGAGCTATCAGGAAAGAGAGTTTATTGAGAACTATAAATATATAGATCAAAGTATTGATATCGAAAATGCATTGGAGAGACTTAATTTTAAACAGAGAGAAGCTATAAAATTAAAATATTATCTTGGATATGATTATGAAACCATAGCTCAAATAACTAAAACGCCAATAGGTACTGTAAAATCCAGAATTTCTAATGGACTTAAGCTTCTTAAAAAGGTGATGAAGGTTGAAGAGGTTAGTAAAAACTATGCAAAGTAATTAAGAAAGGATGGTGAAAAGCTGATTTCTTAGTAAAGTATCAACAAAGCGTCTTAACAACAATTTTATTATAAGTAAAGATATTAGAAGTAAAGTTAAGAGCTCAATGAATTTGCTTTTGGAAATCAAGTAAAATGAAAAATATTGAAGAAATATTAAATAATAAAAAAATTGATATAGATCAAATAAAGGCACCAGAAAATATAGAAGGAAGGCTTTTTGACGCGTTAGATAGTGTAAAAGTTATAAAAACAAAAAATAAAATTAATTATAAAATTGCAGCAGCAGTAATTTTATTGGTCTTATTAGTAGTGTACAGTCATGATACATTAGCTTACTTTGGAGAGAAAATAATAGGATATGACAATATACAAAGTGGAAGCTTAGATAATCTTAATAATAATGGTATGGGGCAGAAAATCAATAAAAGTTATAAATTTTCTGATGGTACTATTGTAACATTAGATGGAGTAATTTATGATGATAAAAATTTATATACACTATACTCTGAAAGAAATGAAGATAAAGAAATAGATAGTAGTGAGTTTGGCAGCAATATGATTAATATTGTAGGGTGTATGGAGTATAAAAATAGTACATGTACTGGAGAAATAACTGATGATAAGAAACAAATGAATAATGTTATGAAATTTAGTGCTCCAGCTTTTTATGAGAGAAAATTAACCTTTAGTATCTGCAGAAATGTAAATGGCAAGAGTGAGACAGGAAATATTAGCTTTGTGCTTGATAGAAGTAAAGCTATAAAAAGAAGTTTAAATAAAAATATTAATAAAACTGTAACTTTAAATGGACATAAAATAAATTTTAAAACTATTTCTGTATCACCTCTTGGAATTGAGGTTAAAGGAACAATTGATTCTTTAATTGATTATGTTTTACATCATAATAATGAACAATATAATGTGAGTTTTGATGTAGTTGCAGATGATAAAGTAATTAGCAATATAGAAAGTGGTTCAGGAAACAGTGCATCTTTAAAAGGACTTGGAAGAACATTTTATAGTGATTTTGAGGGTATAAGTTCTTTTAAAAAGCTTGAATTATCCAATATAATTTTAAATCAAACAAAATATTATAATAGTTCAGCAAAATCTTTTAATTTAAACAGCAATACTGTTAATAAAAAAATTGATTTTGATGGCACTAGTTTTGAAGTAGAAAAAGTATTTATAGATGGAGATTCTACTTGTGTTCAAATGATTAGCGGAAAAAATGCTGAAATAATAGGTGCAGGATTTTTTATAAATGGCCAAGAAGTACATTCTGAATATAAAGACTTAGAAGAGGTAGATAATGATAAGGTAAGAGTATTATGGAGAATCTATGGCAAGGGAGAGGATATTAAGTTTAAAATTAGAGGAATTAATTATTTTTCAAAGTATGACAATAAAATTGATGTAAAATAGGAAAGCAGGTAGGAAAGCAGGGACGGTTAACATCTTAAAGCAAAACAGCAAAAGCAAAATAGGGACGGTTAACATTTTAAAAGAAATTAATAAAAAAATGTTAACCGTCCCTAATCTCTAATCTCTACCTAATCTCTAATCTCTACCTTGACAGGCGAGGTATATATGTATATAATATAAATCAGATAGTATAATATAACAGTACGCTAAGACAAGGCCTTAAAAATTTTACGAAAATGAGGTGATATAAAATATGTCAATTACTTCGGATATAATAAGAGGACATACAGAAACTATAATATTAGCACATTTAGAACAAAAGGACAGCTATGGTTATGAGATTAATAAATCAATTCAGGAAAAAACTAATAATCGATATGAACTTAAAGAAGCTACATTGTACTCAGCTTTTAGAAGATTGGAGCAGTCTTCGTTAATTTCTTCCTATTGGGGGGATGAGACTACTGGAGCCAGAAGAAGATATTACTCAATAACGTCAATAGGAAGAGAAGCACTGAAGAAAAATAGAGAAGATTGGGATGAAGCAAAGGTATTAATTGATAATTTAGTTAATGGGGGGAATAAAGATGTATGAAAAATTACGTTCGAGAGTAGAAGAGCTTTTTGTTAATGCACCTAAAACCAGAAGAGCAAATGAATTAAAGGAAGAATTAATGGCTAATCTTATTGATAAATATAATGATATGATTGAATCAGGAAAAAGCGAAGATGATGCTGTAAATATTACTGTTGGTGGAATTGGTGATGTAGATGAATTATTAAGGGGATTAAAAGAACAGGATGTTTTCAATTATGAGCAAATGCAAAATGATAGAAAAAAATCTGCACTGATTTTGAGTATTTCTGTAGCGATGTATATTATGAGTATTGTCGTTGTAATCATATTTAGTGAAATATTTTCAAATGATACAATTGGGGTATGCTTAATGTTTACAATTGATGCTGTAGCTACTGCACTCATTATATATAGTTTTATGTCCAGACCTAAATACAGAAAAGAAGATAATACAATGGTAGAAGAATTCAAGGAATGGAAGTCTGATAAGTCAAACAAAAAACAAATTTTAAATTCTATTAGGTCTATAGTATGGACAATAATTGTAGCAATATATCTAATTATTAGTTTTGCTTTTGGCATATGGAGCTTTTCATGGATTATCTTTATTATTGGAGTAGCTGTTGAAAGAATTATAACTTTGAGCTTTCAGTTAAAGGAGTGATTATTTAAATGTTGAAGGGTGATGATTATAAGTATAAGAATCTCACAAAAACTATGATAGTAATATGGTCATTGATTGCATTAGCATTGATTGCATTGCTTGTTTATGGTGTTTCATCTGGCAAGCAAATATGGAATGGTTTTGGGATTAGAAATTTGGAGAATGAATCTTTAACTGTTCAAAAGAAAGATAGTGCATCTATTGATGAAGTTAATAAAATTAAGGTTGACTTTGGAAGTGCATATGTTGAGATAATATCTACAGATAATTCAAATGTAGAGGTTGTCCAAAGTGCTAATAGGAAGCTTCGTGAAAATGAAAAATTTACTATGTCAAAAGAAGGAGATACTATTTCAATTAAAAATAATAAATTACATTTTGGATTTGGTTTTTTGAATTTTAACAGTAATGAAAAAATAGAAGTATATATACCTAAAAATTACAATAAAGATTTAAGTGTTAATTTAGCATCAGGAGATATTGATATTAATACTGATTTAACATTAAATGATGTCAGCTATACTCAAAGCTCAGGAGATTTCAATAGTAATGGTAATATTACTGCTAATGAAATTCTTTTAAAATCTACATCTGGCGATATTAAAATAAATGAGATAGATGTTAAATCATATGATATAGATCAAGTATCAGGAGATACAGAGATTAAATCTCTTTCAGGTTCAGGAAAGATTAAAGACATTTCAGGAGGCTTAAAAATATATTATAAGGATATAAATGACTATTCAGATCTTAATGTTGTTTCTGGAGATGTAAAGCTCTTTATTCCTAAAGATATAAGCTTTCAATTTGATGGTAAGTGTATTTCTGGTGATATAAATTCAAATTTTGATATTAATTATAAAGACAAAAAGGGAGAATCAGCATCAGCTAAAGTTGGTGATGGACCTTATAAGAAGATAAGTGTAAATTCAACATCAGGAGATATTGATATTAATAGAAAATAGATAATTTATCGATGGTAATTTATTAATGATAGCTGATAAAAAATCCTTTTATAAATTTAGTATAACCTTGTAATTTAAGAAGAATACAGTATTTTAGTACAAGAAATTAATTATAAAGAAAGGTAAGTTATGAGTGAAAATTATAAATTTTTCAGGCATGAAAAGTGTGAGTATTTTGCTTGTCATGAAGTAAAAGATGACAGCAATTTTAATTGTTTATTCTGTTACTGTCCACTTTATTTTTTAGAAGATTGCGGTGGAAATAACAGCTATATAAATGGGATAAAAAATTGTACTAATTGTATGATACCACATTCAAAAGGCGGGTATGATTATATTGTTAATAAAATAGTAGAGATTAATAAGGCAAAACAAAAATAATAAGACTGGAGTGATTGCTCCAGTCTTATTATTTTTATCAAAATATCTGATTAGGATATAGATTCATATGCTATCCTCGGTCACAAAGTTCCACAAAATTTCTAAAAGAAGCTTTTTGCCAATATCATCTATAAATTAACCACCTATGTTGGTCACAGCACAACCACGGATGAAAATGTTGGCAAGCTATTTTCTAATTAAGTATAACTAAATGTAATGAGGAAAGTATGTTTAATTATTTTGAATTTAAATATCCTTCAGCCTTTAATAATTCAGCAGTAAGCACTGCACCACCTGCAGCACCTCTTAAAGTGTTGTGGGCAAGACTTACATATTTGTAGTCAAATAAAGTATCTTCTCTAAGTCTTCCTGCAGTTATTCCCATACCGCCTTCAATATCTCTGTCAAGTTTAGTCTGTGGCCTGTCTGGTTCTTCCATGTAAGTTAAGAACTGCTTTGGTGCACTTGGGAGATTTAGAAGCTGAGGCTTTCCTTTATATTCTTTCCAAGCTGCTAATATTTCATCCTTAGAAGGTTTCTTATCAAAGGATACAAAAACTGCTGCCATGTGACCATCTGAAACTGGTACACGTAAACACTGAGTTGTAATAAGTGGACTTGCAGCACTTATTATTTGACCATTTTGAATGGAACCCCATATTTTTAATGGCTCAATCTCGCTCTTTTCTTCTTCTCCACCTATATATGGAATAACATTATCAATTATTTCAGGCCAGTCTGAGAATATTTTTCCAGCACCAGAAATAGCTTGATAAGTGCAGACTAAAATCTGTTTTGGACCAAATTCTTTGAGTGCATTAATTGTTGGTACATATCCTTGTATTGAACAGTTTGGTTTTGCTACTATAAATCCATTTTTTGTACCAAGTCTTAATTTTTGATTTTCTATTACTTGAAAATGTTCTGGGTTAATTTCAGGTATAACAACAGGAACATCAGGAGTATGTCTATGAGCTGAGTTGTTTGAAACTACAGGAGTCTCAGCTTTTGCATATTTTTCTTCTATTGCTTTGATTTCATCTTTTGGCATATTAACAGCACAGAAAACAAAATCAACTTCATTACTAATTGTATCTATATCATTAATGTCTTTAACCACAATATTTTTAACGCTTTCAGGAATTTCAAGACCTAGTTTCCACTTATCTTTTATATTTTCATAATATGTCTTTCCTGCAGATCTTGAGCTAGCTGCAATTGTTGTTATTTCGAAATAAGGATGGTTATTAAGCAAAGTAACAAAACGCTGACCTACAAATCCAGTACCCCCAAGAATACCAACCTTTAATTTTTTATTCATTGAATTACACCCCTCTAAAAGTATTTACTATTATTATATTAATAATATCATATATGTTCAAGTTATAATAAGGTTATTTTGAAAAAAAGTAAAACTTCCTGACTTAGGATATACTATCCACAATCATAAAGTTCCGCTAAATTTCTAGAAGAATCTTCTATTTGTTATCATTTAGAAATTAAACGGAACTAAATATGATGTGAAAAAATTAATAAGCTTTTCCCCAGTAAACCATATGCTTTGCTTTCTGTCCGCAGCAAACGCAGGTGTCAGCAATGTGTTCCTGCTCAAAAGGAATACATCTTGATGTAGCTCCAGTAGTTTCCTTTATTTTGTCCTCACACTCTCTGTTTCCGCACCACATAGCTTTTACAAAGCCAGGCTTATTTTCAACAATGTCCTTAAATTCATTTATATCACTTGCAGAAAAAGTTTTTTCATCTCTTAAGTTCCTTGCTTTTTCAAGTAAGGAAGCTTGAATATTTTCTAAAAGTTCAGGTATTTTTGCAGTAAGCTCATCTAAAGAAACAGTAATTTTTTCTCTTGTATCTCTTCTAACTAAAACAGCCTGATTATTTTCAATATCTTTTGGACCTATTTCAAGTCTTATAGGAACACCTTTCATTTCATATTCATTAAACTTCCAGCCAGGTGTCTTATCAGTAGCATCAAGTTTAACTCTTGCAATATTTAAAAGTTTTTCTTTAATCTCTTCAGCTTTCTCAATAACTCCGCCTTTATGAGCAGCTATAGGAATAATAACTACTTGTATTGGTGCAATCTTTGGAGGCAATACAAGTCCACTGTTATCTCCATGAACCATAATTACAGCACCTATAAGTCTTGTTGTCATGCCCCATGATGTTTGATGTACATATTCAAGCTTTCCGGTTTTGTCAGAATATTGAATTCCAAATGCTCTTGAAAAATTATCTCCAAAATTATGAGAAGTTCCTGACTGAAGAGCTTTACCATCATGCATTAAGCTTTCAATAGTATAAGTAGCTTTGGCACCAGCAAATTTTTCTTTATCAGTTTTTTGTCCTTTAACAACTGGAATAGCTAATATTTCTTCACAATGCTTTGCATAAATATTCAGCATTTTAATTGTTTCTTCTTCTGATTCTTCAGCAGTAGCATGTGCGGTATGTCCTTCCTGCCATAAAAATTCTGAAGTTCTAAGAAAAGGACGAGTAGTTTTTTCCCATCTAACTACAGAACACCATTGATTATAAAGCTTTGGTAGGTCATTGTAGGATTGAATGATTTTTGCATAATGTTCACAGAACAATGTTTCTGAAGTAGGTCTTACACAAAGTTTTTCTGTAAGTTCTTCAGTACCACCATGAGTAACCCATGCAACCTCAGGTGCAAAGCCTTCTACATGTTCTTTTTCTTTCTGAAGCAGACTTTCAGGAATAAGCACTGGCATATATACATTTTCATGTCCTGTTGCTTTAAATCTTGCATCTAAGTCCTTTTGAATGTTTTCCCAAAGTGCATAACCATATGGTCTTATAACCATAAATCCTTTTACACTTGAGTAGTCAGCCAGCTCAGCCTTTTTTACAATGTCTGTATACCATTGTGCAAAGTCATCTTCCATAGAAGTTATAGCTTCAACAAATTTTTTGTCTTTTCCCATTTTAAAAACCTCCTAAGTTTAATAGCTTTTATTTTCAAAAAATAAAAAAATCTCCATCCCAATTGGGACCGAGAATTCCGGTGGTACCACCCATATTAATATATTATAGAATAATCAGTTGCTTCATAACGTATAAGCTGCATTATCTATAATTATACTCACTTAAAATGATAACGGAGAACGTCCGCTGCAATTTACTATATTTTTATAGACATAATTTTAAGGATTATAACCTATTAATTATATATTCACTGCAGTACTTGAAGGCAGGTTCAGAATACAGCTTTTAGAAATCTTTCAGCAGTGGTTTCCTTTCTGTGAAAAGCAAATATTATTACTAGTCCTTCGCATAGTATTTAATATGTTATGATATATGATAAAACATTATATGAAGAATGTCAATTAGTTATAATTATCAAACACAGTTAGTTCTGCTTAATTTATAAATGACATAATATCCTTGGTCAAAAAGTTCCACTAAATTTCTGAAATAATAAATCAGAAACTTTTCCAATAGTCCTTTTATAAAGTATTATAAATACAGTTTATAATAATTATTTGAAATAAAAGTTAATATTAAATATAATTAAATAAAGATCCAATAAATATTTTGAAGTAAATAAAACATTATGGAGTAGAATAAATGGAAAAATATATAAATGATTTATTAGATGAACTTAAGGGAGAAGAGAATTCTTTCATACTTAATATAAGATGCAAAATAGAATGGAAGCATGATTCATTTATAAAATTGGTTAGAATAATGAGATATTATTGCAGCAACAGAGAAAATGAAGAAAAATTGGATAAGAATATAGCAGAAGGCTTTTGGTTTGTTTCATGGTTTATAAAAGATTGGACATCTCATGAAAATTTTAGAAAAACTAACAAATTTCCTGATGAGTATTTTAATAAAGCATATGAAATTATTTTTGATTTATGTTATTGGTATTTTACTCAAGAGTGCATTTTTATATCAGAAGATACTTTTAACGAAGAAATAAATGAGCTAGAAAAGATAATAAATATATGAGCAAAAGATTAAGAAAGAAATAGCAATTTGTAGGGAGGTAAGGGAAAAATGGAACAGAAAAAAATACCTTTTTGGGAGGATAGTTATAAAAACGATAATATTTCAGCGTTCGGGATTAATCCAAATCCAGAAGTAGAACAATTTATTGATCTTTTTAATAAAAGTGGCAGAGTATTAGAAGTTGGATGTGGAGAAGCCAAAAATATATTTTATCTTATGGAAAATGGATTCAAAAATGTTTCTGCTTTTGATTTATCAGAAAATGCTATAAATAAGGTGCATAAAATAGCAGAAAAGCGAAATATTCAGATAAATGCTTTTGTACAAGATTTATGTACATTTGAATGGAAATATAACTATGATCTTATCATTTCTTTTGGAACATTACATTTTGTTGATAGAGAAGAATGGCATAAATTTATTAATGATGCAAAAGAACATACTAAAATAGGCGGGATTCATGTTATTCAAATATTCACTGATAAGGTTGAAGCATCTGATGATATCAAAGATTTTGCAGTCGGTTTGGCAAAAGAAGGAGAATTGTTAGAGCTCTATGAAGATTGGGAAATAATTAATCACAAGGAGTTTGTTTTTGAGGATGAACATCCTAATGCTCCAAAACACTTTCATGCTACTAATAAGATTGTGGCAAGAAAGAGATAATTAAAGTTTAATTTATTGAGTAAAAAGGCACGCAGGCCTTGATAATACTATATATATATACTATATATATACTATCCTCAGTCACAAAGTTCCACTAAATGTGCCCAAGGAAAGTATAGTTAACTAGTTTTATAGATTTATAGAAAAGAATATGAGAAGCAAAGAAACAGTAGAAGGATGGGAGTGTTATGATTTTAAAATATATTAAATCAAAAAAAGAAGATGCAGATATGTTAATAGAAATTTATAATGCATCATTTTATGATGATTATATTAAATATGGAGAATGTCCTGCTTATGGCAGAACAAGAGAAAGCATGGAAACATCTATTGAGAAATTTCCTAAACTTATTATTTATTGTGATGATATCCCTGTTGGAGTTATTTCAGTTGCAAGTAGAGGAAAAGGAGAATATTATCTTGGATGCCTTTGTGTGATTCCCAAATATCAAGGTAAAGGTATTGGTACACAAGCAGTTAAATATATGTTGGGTTATTATGCAGATTGGAGTAAAATAACATTAATAACACCTGCAGACAAAGAGAAAAATATAAATTTTTATACAAAGAAGTGTGGGTTTACAATAGATGGTACGAATATGGATGGAAATGTAAAGGTAGTACATTTTATAATGGAACGATTAATCTCATAAGTTAATTAGAGAACAGCTTGTTACTATTTTCATCCATGGTTGTGCTGCGACCATCATGAACGGTTAATTAGAAAATAGCTTATTACTATTTTTATCCGTGGTTGTTCTATGACCAGTATTGGCGGTTAGTTAGTAAATTATATGACAGCATTTAATGATATTTGCTTCATAATTATACGTTATGACGAATTAAATGAAGTATACAGAAAGTTTGGAGGATAGTAGAATGCTTAATAAAGCGAGCATAATTAAGATAATTAAAGACATGGAATTACCTTTAAATGAATATTGGATAACTTCTGGTGCAGCATTAGTAATTCATGGGGTAAAGGAAGATACAAATGATATTGATTTAGGGTGTACAACTAATTTATGGGAACATTTTTTGCAAAAAGGTTGTAATTATAGAGTGGAAGAAGATAGTTCGAAGATTATGGTAATAAATGATTCTGTAGAAATAATTAAAGATTGGTTTGTTGATGAAATAGAATTCATTGATGGATTACCTATAGGTAGTTTAGAAAGCATTAAAAAGCAGAAGTCCAAATTAGGAAGAGAAAAGGATATTAGAGACATTAAAATAATAGATGAATTCATTAAAAATAGAAAAATATGATTGGAAATTATCAAGATAATGGTAAAACTAATCATTTTTTAATTATATAGGAAATGAAATATGTTTAAGGAGATCCTAATCCAGTTGAAAACATATCTTATAGGAGGAATTTATGAATAGCAAAAGAATTTATCCAAGATCAGGCGATAAAGAAACAATATATTTAAAATCTGTAATTACAAATCCTAATATTATTATTGGAGATTATACTATATACAATGATTTCGTAACTGATCCAACAAAGTTTGAACAAAATAATGTGTTATACCATTATCCTGTAAATAATGATAAGTTAATAGTGGGGAAATATTGCTCTATTGCTTGTGGAGTAAAATTTATGTTTACATCTGGAAATCATAAGATAACATCACTTTCAACTTACCCATTTCCTATATTTTATGAGGAATGGAAATTAAATGGATGTGATATAACAAACGCCTGGGATAATAACGGCGATATCGTAATCGGAAACGATGTTTGGATTGGTTATGAAGCAGTAATCATGCAAGGAGTTCATATAGGAGATGGTGCAATAATAGGCACAAGAGCAGTTGTAACCAAAGATGTCCCTCCATACACAATTGTTGGTGGAATCCCTGCAAAAGAAATTAGAAAACGCTTTCCAGAAGATGTAATAGCTAAATTAATAAAATTAAAATGGTGGAACTGGGATGATGTAACAGTTGAAAAGAATTTGCAGAATATTATGAGTGGAAATATTAATTTAATAGAAGAATTATAAGTATAATTCTAATTCTAATTGATAAAATCATTAGCAAGTTGTTTAAATATTGAATTATCAAACATTATTGCATTTGGAGATGACTTGAATGACATAGAAATGCTTGAACAAGGCTATGGCATTGCAGTTTCAAATGCTGTGGAAGAAGTATTAAAAGTGGGTGATTATGTTACTGATAGCAATGATGAAGATGGAGTTGCAAAATTTATTTATTTTATAAATTAATGTGGCTATTGGCACTATTCTATATATTAAGAAGATTTTACAAACATAATATGAAGATGGTTTAATCTGTTCTTTTGTATAGGTTATATCTATTCTTAAAGCATTATATATACAGACATGTGATAAAATGAGTCCTTATGATTTATATAACCTTGATTATTAAGTAGAAGATTAGAACTTGGGGAGTGAGAATAAACATGAAATGGAGTAAGCAGAAAAAGATAATTGAGGATAGAATTTGTGATAACTTGAAGAAAAGAATAAGTATAAATTTAACAAATTATAGAGCCATACATGAGCCGGAAAGTAGATTCTGGATAACATACGATGGAAAAGAGATAATTAGTATTTCAAAAATGCAGTGGCTCAACGAATGGGTAAAGATTAGGAAAGAATATAAAGAAAGTAATGGGACAGAAAACGAATATGATTATGCAACAAATGTTATGCAGAATAATGGTGATTATTATATAAACGATATTCTGTATTCATTATATCAGTACTTAAACTTATCAATTGATGAGGCACTTACTTCAGAAAATTTTATTATAAAGGCTCTTTCAATGATAGATAAAAGGTTAGGAAAGAGAAGATTAATAACAATGGTTTTAGATGAAAAAGAGCATCCATTGGTAAAAAAACTATATAAAATACGATGTGATATAGAGAAAATAGATGGAATTAACTGTTAAATATTAGAATGTATTGTCATTATATTGTGAATTAAATATCATTATTAGTTAATTCATCTTAAAAGAATATAAACGTTGTAAAGGCTGTTTCACAAAAATAACAGTTATTTCAAAAAATCTGTAAATTTTCAAGTAATATAAAATGTATACTTCAGATTGGGGAAATCAAAATGAGTGAAAAACAGATTATAAAGAGGTATTTGATTGGAACATTTTCTTTGACTTATTTTATGTGGGGGATTATTTTAATTGCTAATCAATTTGGATATTTAAAATTTGGGACCATCATATTTTGGCCGATTTATGCAATTGGAGGACTTGCATCTACAATTATGGGAGCTCTTCTTTCAAAAAAATCAGGAAAGGTTGAAAATTATATTCAACTTATAAAAGAATCTTTTACAGTTAGACAACCTGTAAAATATTATATAGTAGTATTTATTTTGTTTGCAGTTTCTTTTGGGATTCCCGCAATAAGAAATGAAATTACAAGTAAAATGAAATGGTATATGGGCATAATGTATATATTTTATATGATTTTCTTTGGCGGTTTAGAAGAAGTCGGTTGGAGGTATACATTTCAACCCGCATTAGAAAAATATTTGCCTTATGGTTTTGCATCGTGTATTACAGCTTGTTTTTGGGCAGCATGGCATCTACCTTTGTTTTTTATGGAAGGGATGAATAAAGGAGCAAGTTTTGAAATATTTATAATAGGTGTATTTGGAATGTCATTTATGCTGGGAGCTATTTATCGAGTTACTCACAGCCTTTGGTTATGTGTATTATTTCATGCCATGATTAATGCATTTTCGCAGGTATGGATTAATTCTAATAATATTACCAATCCTTTAATTTCAACTTGCATTTCGTCAGCTTTTAAAATTTTAGCAGCAGTAATTATAGTTTTGCTGCATAAGAGCTATGTAAACCGAAATACTCCATCAAGCTAAGACCTAGCTGAAACCTTTTCAAAGTAAGTGAAAATTCAAAGTAATTGTTTGAAAATATCAAGTTCATATTGGTATTTTAAATCAAAAATTATTTGTATAATAGGCGGCGGTATTTTTGGAAAAAGAAAAAAATAGAATTGTTATTAATACAGAAAATCATAAGGTAGGTTAAAGGTTTCTTATAAGCAAGCTGGTAGGCAATTCTCCCGGAAAAGTGCGACTTTCACAAATCTTATTTGAAAAATAAATATGAAGAGTAAATTAAAGAATATAGAAGAAGGAATGAGTGTAAAATGAAAACAAGTAATTATGGTTTTGTAAAAGTAATGAGTAAAATGTATTCATTTATTAAAAAATATAAATTATTAGTTGCTACATATATTGTATTGGCTGTATTGAATATATTATTAAGTCTTGTAATGGCTAATTTAATTAATGGTTCTATAAACTCTGCAGTAAGCCATAATAAAAGTGAATTATATTATAATATTTTTCAAATGAGTATAACTATTATAATTGGAGTTTTGATTACTTATTTTTCAACATATGCATATGGAATTTTTAAAGCACGGGTTATGATTGATATTAGGAATCATGCTATTATGCATCTTGAAAAATTCCCACTTTCATTTATGGAAAGTAATCATACTGGAGATATAATTTCAAGGTTTACAAATGACCTCGATTCAGTACAGACTTTTATAGGAGACGACTTATTTAAGACAATAATACAATTTATATCTATTATTATCATATCTGTTTATTTAATTATGATAAATTTGAAATTATATATCGCTACTTTTATTGTTATACCTCCAGCACTCTTTATGCTGGGTGTAATCTCTAAACCGATGCAAAAGTATTTTAAAGAAGCCTCCAAAAGTCTAGGCAAGGCAAATTCTATAGCGCAGGATTCTTATGGCGGGATTTTTATTATTAAGGCATTTAATTTAGAAAAATTATTTGAAAAAAAGTTTTCAGATAATATTAACAGGGGATTAAAATATGACATAAAAGGAGTACATAGATTAAAGTACATGCCGCCGTGTAATATTATTCTTCGTTCTATGCCATATACTATTTGTTTAATATATGGTGCCTATTTATCAATAAATAAGGAAATATCTCCTGGAAGATTACTTTCTTTTGTATATTTAATCGGAAATATAATATCCTTTTTTGCATACTTACCATCAATAATCAGTAGTTTAGCAAATTCTTTAGGCACTACTGAGCGTTTCTTCGAAATTCTTGATGAACCAACTGAAAGAGAAGGAGGAGAATGTTTTAAAAATCTAAATGCATTAAGTTCTGTTTGCTTTAAAGATGTTTCGTTTTCATATAATGCAGAGCAAAAAATATTAAATAATTTGAGCTTTAAAATTAACAAGGGCAGTAAAATAGCGTTGGTTGGATCTAGCGGATGCGGTAAAAGTACATTGCTAAAGCTTATTTTTGGATTTTACAATCAACAAAGCGGTGATATAGAATTGTTTGGACACAACTCTAAAGAGTGGAACTTAAATTCCCTTCGTTCAAATATATCTTATGTATCTCAAGATGCATATCTTTTTCCAGGTTCAATATTTGAAAATATATTGATTGGAAATTTGAATGCTGAAAAAGAGCAGGTTGTAAAGGCAGCAAAAATAGCAAATGCACACGAATTTATATTAGAATTACCTGATGGTTATGAAACAATGGTTGGCGAAAGAGGGATTAAGCTTTCTGGAGGTCAAAGACAGCGAATTTCATTAGCACGTGCTGTTCTAAAAAATGCACCTATCATTCTGCTTGATGAACCTACATCTGCACTCGATACACTATCTGAATCAACGGTTCAAAATGCATTGGAAAAGGTTATGGAAGGGAAAACAGTAATTATTGTAGCCCATAGGCTGTCAACAATAAAAAATGTTGATGAAATTATTGTAATGAATAACGGATGCATTGTTGAAAGAGGGACTCATAGTCAGCTTGTTGAAACTGACAGCTTATATGCAAAATTATATAACAATCAGTTTGATTTAAATGAAATTAATGAATCTGTTTGATGGAGGAATTGAAATATGATAAATAAAACTAGAATAAATGAATACTTTGAAATATTAAATAATATAAAGCCTAACAGATTTTTGTTTTTTACATCTTTAATATTTGACTGCATTACAGAGACAAGCTTAGTTATTCTTACTCCTATTGCTATGAAATTCATGATAGATGCCTCAGTCAAATCTGATATAAATAATCTTAAACAAGGATTGATTATAGTTGCAGCAGTATCACTAATAGGAATGGTTATGTTTTCAGTTTTTGAATTTATTTTTTTCAGCATGGGAAATAAAACAACTGCAAAAATAAGAAGGAACCTTTTTAAGCGTATATTACATCTACCAGTATCTTACGTTGAACAAAACCACAGCGGAGATGTTATGTCAAGACTTACCAATGATGTGAAGACTATGCAGAAGTCTTATGGATGGCCGCTTAGAAATATTATTGTTTCAATATTTGTAGGTATTACATCTATTGTAGTAATGATGATATTAGAGTGGAGGGTAAGTATACCACTGATTATTGTTGGGTTTATATCTGTAATTATTAATTCAAAACAACAAGGGACAATTAGAAGTATAAGCAACGATATTCAAAAAAGTACTGCTAATTATACTGAAAATCTTACGAATATTTTAAGTGGATTTTTTACAATGAAAAGTTTTCAGCTTGAAAAAATGATGTTTAATAAAGCTGAGGAGATTAATAATAAAATACTTGACAACAATAAAAAGCTGACTAAAAGAAATGCATCAATGGAAAGTCGCAATTTCTTTTTTGGGTCAATTAATTATGTTGGAGTTGTTGCATTAGCATCTTTTCTTGCCATTAATGGTATAAGCAGTCTTGGATCTACTATTTCACTAATTTTTTTATTAGGTAATGTAAATAGAATGTTTAGCGATACTAATAGTATGATATTGCAGTTACAGGGATATTTATCAGGTTCACAAAGGGTTATGGAACTTTTAAAAACAAATGAAGAACCTCAAAAAATAAATAATATATCTGAGCATAATAAAAATATAATGATTGGATTAAATAAGGTTTCATTTGCTTATGATGATAAAAATAACGTTTTAGATAATATAAATTTATCTGTAAAAAAAGGTCAAGTGGCAGCAGTAGTGGGACCTAGCGGCGGGGGGAAAAGTACAATCATAAAAATGATTTTAGGATACTATGCACCGTTATCTGGAAGTATTATAATTAATGAAAAGTCAATTAATAACTATACTATGACAGAATTAAGAGGACAAATTGCTTATGTTCCACAGGATTGTTATATTTTTGATGGTACAATTGAAGAAAATATACAATATGGAAGATTAGATGCTACACATGAAGACATTATTAACGCAGCAAAAGCGGCAGATGCTGATGAATTTATTAAAGTATTAGAAAAAGGATATGAAACTAATGTAGGAGAACGCGGAATAAAGCTATCGGGAGGTCAGAGACAGAGGATTGCTATAGCACGTGCATTTTTAAAAAATGCTCCAATACTTCTGCTTGATGAAGCAACGTCTTCATTAGATTCAGAAAGTGAACAATATGTTCAGAAAGCATTAAATAGACTTATGAATGGCAGGACAGTATTAATTATTGCACATAGATTATCTACAATTACGAATGCTGATATAATTTATGTTATTGATAAAGGTGAAAATATAGAACAAGGAAAACATGATGAATTAGTATCTAATAATAGTTTATATCAAAAGTTATATGAAATTCAATTTTCAACAAATTTATGATTATAAACAGAAGTTTAGCATTAAGTTAAAAAACTATATAAAACTTAAGCTAAGATAACACATATGGAGACTGTTATAATAACGGAATGCTAATGTGTAAAAATATAAAACTCATATCTAAGACATTAGTTATTTTAACAAAAGTATACTAGATATTATTAGAAGTAGTTAAGATGAATAAAGAAGAATTGAAAGAATTTTGTAATGGTGAGTGAAATTTTGTATAAAAGTTGGAGGGGATTATTATGGGAAAAAAAGTGATACTCATTGGAGGTAGTCCAACGGTAGGAAAGTCTACGATTGCAATGAAATTAGCATCAGAATATGGTTATAATTGTATTTCTACAGATGATATTGGAGAAGTCTTACAAACAGTTACTGATATTAACCCCATGAAGAACATGGATTATAGAGAATATTATATAAAAAAAAGTATTGATGAATTGATAAATGATGTTGAAGAATATCATTCGAAAATTTGGCCAGCTATAAAAAGATTAATTGATATACATAGTGATTGGAGTACTCCGATTATTATTGAGGGATGGGCACTTTATCCAAGGTTATTAAAATCAGTGAAGGCAGATAATATGGCGAGTATTTGGTTAGTTGGGAGTAGTGATCTATTTAGAGAAAGATTGATTCGTAAAGAGAAATTCTATAGTGGTGCTTCACACGCAAACTTATTGATAGATAACTATATAAAAAGAAGTAATTGGCATAATTCTAAAATAAAAAAAGAGCTAGATGATATGGAAGAAGAATATATTATGGTAACTAAAGAACTATCAATAGAAAAAATCTTTGAAAAAGCTTCTCGTATACTAGATATTATGGGGAGTAGTTAATGCTAAGATTATCGAGTGGGAGTTTCCAAAATTTCTCTGTCGAAAAGTGTTTTGATGAATTATTGAAAGCACAAGATATTTTAAATAACAATGGTTCTGTTCAAGGTTTAATTCATCGTTATTTGATTGCAGCACACAAATAAACATAGGACAATCATTACTTATACAAATAGGGGGAAGTTAACATGATAAAAGGAAAGTTAATTGGAAGTGGTGCTACGGCAGATGTTTTCGATTGGACAGACAACACAATTATAAAAATATTTAATAATGATGAACCAGATGCAGCAATAGAACAAGAAATTAATAATACAAAATCACTGCAAAACTGTTCCTTTAAATTTCCAAAGTTTATTCAAAAGCTTGAATATGAGGGGAAAACTGCTGTTGTATATGAAAAAGTTTTTGGTACTTCCATGATGAAACAGTTGGGGGAAAATCCACTTGCTTATAAAAAACTTGCTCAAAAGTTAGCACATCTGCATTTTGAAGTTCATAAAAATCAAGTAAATGGAATTAGGGAACAAAAACAATACTTTAAGGAACGTATTTCATGGTCAAATGATTTAACTGATGATAAGAAAGAAAGGCTATATAAATTAATTGATAATATGCCAAGCGGTGATAGCCTATGTCATAGTGATTTTCATCCAGACAATGTTCTTAGTAATGAAGTTGAAAATTATATTATTGATTGGGCAGATTGTTGTAATGGAAATGCGTGTGCAGATGTAGCTAGAACTATATTAACATTAAAAACTGCAGAGCTTCCTGAGAATGCATCTATGTTCACAAAAATAATTATTACATTTATTAGGAATAGATTTTGTAACATATACACTAAGGAATATTTAAAAATATCAGGTAAAACTATGAGTGAAATCAATGAATGGAATGTTGCAGTAGCTGCATATCGTATATGTGCTGCTAAGAAGGCTGAAAAAAGTACTATGCTAAAGATTATAAATGATTATCTAGAAAAAGTTAAAGAATAAAATTTCTGTTTAAATGGTAATTATTAATTTTCCAATTTGATATTTTAGAAATAAATAATACTAATATTAATATATTGCTGTTAAAAAAGAGAATATATTTTATAATAATGTTAGTATAATTTTAGTAATTATGGTTATGATTTTATTGAATTTTTAAAGTATAATAAAAATGCTCATTTTGAGACATGTCCCAATATCCTGATTTAAAACTTTTAAAGAATTCAAAAGGATGTGGAAAAGTTAAAATGAAAACTATTTTAAGTGCAAAATATATTGATATGTCAATAGAAGAAGATTTGAATTTATTATGTATTGCTTTTGTAGATAATAAAAGAAATGAGTATATTAGTTTGCAGCAAACTATTAATGCAGATGAATGTGATATTAATCTAGGAATGGGTGAGGTTTATATTGAGCATAATGATCAGTTGTATGCTTCATATGGTGGTATAAAAAAAGTAACACTTAAAAATAGCTGTATTGACTTAATACTTGATGTAACAATTGCAGATCAGATACTTATGGGAGAGCATGTTCAGATAATGCTTCCTGAAGAATATAGCAATATAATTGAATTGAAGGATTACTTAGAATTGATTTTTAAGCATGATCTTGATGTATTTGTATCATAACTATCGGAGTAATTTTGACTTCGATACTTAGAGTATAGTGCTGAATTACCAAGGAATATAGTTAACAATATGATTACATTTACTATATGTTTTCTGATATAATACATAAAATAGAAATATTGTAAGGAAGGTATATGATACACAATTTTATTAAAAAAGAATGGTTTGTGAGAGTTTTTATAATCTTATTTCATTAAGAAATAATTATATGGAGGGGTATATGATAAAATCATGGGATAATATTTGTAATTTTTATGAACAATTTCAAGACAAAAATAATGTATTTAAGAATATGTTTAATCTTGTGACTTCTATAAAAAATTCTAAATATTCAAACTACATTTATGGATGGACTTCTATGTATGAATTATATATAGTTCAAACTAAAGTTGAATACCCATATGATGGACCAAGATTATTAATAAGTCCATTAGAGAACAATAAGCTTGAGTTTAGATATATTGATACATATTGCATTAATAGACAATGGAAGAGGATTTTTAATGCAGATGAAGGATTTTTAAAATTAGAAAGCTTCTTTTTCAGTATTCATTGGTTTTATCCTAACTTTACAAATGATAATTCTTAAAATGTAAAAGAGATAAATGGTATAGCTTGGAATGTTAACATGGATGATATATTCTATTTATGTATTATGATAGCAATGAATAATATATTGGATAAATTTGATTAGTTAAATAATGATAGTATAAACAATAATTATACTATTAGGTAATTGCGAAACTATTGATAAGAAATGAATAAAAGATGGCTGATAATATGCAAAATTGTTGTTAAAGATTTAAAAGCTAATTTTTCTGAGTGTTGAGAATTAGAGTTGACAAAAAAGGGTGAACAAAATAAACCTAACACATTTTCTGAATTTTAAGTGCAGGCATAGACAATATTTATGCAATCAATGGTTTTAGACTTCTGAGGTATTCATGCTTATGCATCTTATTGGCTACAATAACTGTTATCAGTTGAGATATACCGGCAAGAAGTAGATCAGCATGAAGAGTTTTTTCATTCTGAGTTTTGCGGTCTGAAATACAGTAGTTGTATTTAAAATGGTTGATGTCCTTTTCTACAACAGAGCGGATTTTATAAGTATCTTCCCATTCTTGTGTTCCTCTAGCTGTACCAGGATATGCACGTAAATTCTTTTCAGGATATATATAAAACATTCTGCCACATGGAGAATTAGTACATGGATTTTCACAGAAAGTTAAGCGATGCTTTGTTTTAGTTACTTTATCCCATACCCATTTCATTTTAGGACATACGAATTTCATAGAAGGAATTCCAGAACACAAGTGGGTTTTACTTCCTTCTCTCTTCATTGGAAGAGAAGGATCGAGAGGACAGCAAGGAAGACCATCTTCATTTAAAGGGCATTGTGCATCTTTCAGTTTAAGTTTGGTTTTTAAGGAAATATAAGCTTTTTCAAACTTTAATTCATGAAATATATCATGATAAATTTGAATACTATCAAAAGCAGCATCACCTAAGAAAATTTTTGGATTTAACAGCGGGTGTTTTGAAAAGAAATCCTTAAGTACTGGGATAAGTGCTTTAGAATCAGCAAGAGATTTATCCTCGTCGGGTGAATCAGATTTTTTCTCAACAACAATATCAGGGTGAGTCTTTAGAAACTCTTGATTATAAAACGAAATATCCCGTACAATACCAAGTCCGTTGGTAATGATGCCAAACTTGAAGGAGTAGCAGAAGTGTCCATTAATATACATCTGCTGTATAGCTGGATTAGTTTCAGCATGAGAAGGCATAGATCCATAGGCAGCTTTATAAGGATCATAAGAATCGCCTAAGTTATGGGCTTTCTTAAAAACTTTAAGTTGCTTAATAATGCGATTAGCATATTTAGGGTTGTTTTCAGTTACAAAAGCTTCAATGCCTGAAGTATCGAAAATAGTCATAGAAGCAAGGTTAGCATCAATTTCTTGGCATATCGGTTCTGTAATATCAACTAAATGATCGAACATAGATTGTAAGTCCAAAAGGAAGTCCTGTTTAAAGCGAGTAAATTTAGAAGCATCCGGGACTTTAGAAAAGCCGCAAAAATCCCTTAATTCTTGTGAGAATTTAAGAAAAATGATTAAAAGGGAATCTGTTGGAATAGAAAAAATACGCTGTAAAATTAGAGCACGAAGCATAGCATAAAGCTGATATTTACGTGGTCTACCAGTGTAAGCGTAAAAATGGTTAATGAATGAAGCAGGAACTAAATTATCAAGATTAATAGTATTTTCGAGTAGAGAAAGAAACTGATATTTGTTGTTTTCAAATTTTTCTTTGCAATCAGAAAATATATCTGCCAAAGAAAGCTGTTTATGTGTTATCATAAATATGTAACTCCTTTCTGAGGATATGGTGATTTTTGTTTCTTATCAATTCAATTTTACCATAAATCTGTGAGGAGTTATTCTATTTTACAATAAAAAATATGCCGCATTTATGCGGTTTGCGGCGTTTCGCAAACGCCTAAATTATACTATAGTAGAAAGGAGAATAATGATGGAGAATATTACAATAAGAGAAGAGCGAGAAGATGAATGGTTTGAAACAGAATATATGACAAAGAGGGCATTTTGGAATCTTCATTTTCCAGGTTGCAATGAACATTACTTGGTTCATATCCTTAGAGTCAGCGATGATTATATTCCTGAATTAAGCAGAGTTGCAGAAGTTGATGATAAGGTTGTTGGAACAATTATGTATTCAAAAGCATATGTAATGAATGAAAACAAGCAAACTAATATATTGGCTTTTGGTCCTTTGTGTATTGATCCACAGTACCAAAATAGAGGTATTGGTGGAGAATTATTAGAGAAAACTATGCAGTTAGCAAGAGAACAAGGATATCAGGCAATTATTATATTTGGAGAACCAGAGTATTATCCGCGTCATGGATTTAAAACATGTGATCATTTTGATATTACAACAAAGGATGGTAAAAACTTTGATGCATTTATGGGAATTGAATTGGTACCTGGTGGGTTGGATGGAGTAAGAGGAAAATTTTATGAATCTAAAGTTTTTGAGGATATTTGTTCTGATAAAGTAGAAGAATATGATAAACTATTTCCATATATGGAAAAACTAAAATTACCAGGACAATGGGAATAATATATCACTAATAAATTCTAATTCATGAAAAATCAATTATATTTTTAGAGGCGATTTTATGAGAAGAAAAGATCGAGAAGTATCAAATACAGAGGAGATAAAGCACATTATTGAAAAATGTAAGGTGTGTCATCTTGCTATGGTGGATAAAGGTTTACCATATGTTATACCACTTAATTTTGGATACATAATTGATAACAATTCACTAACATTATTTTTTCACAGTGCAAAGACAGGACGTAAACTTGATATATTGAATGAGAATAATGCAGTTTGTTTTGAAATGGCATGTGAAGGCAAACTTGGTTATATTGAAAATCCGTGCAATTCAGGTTATTACTTTGAAAGTGTTCATGGATTTGGTAATGTTGAGTTTATTGAGGATATAAATGAAAAGTGTAATGCACTTACACTATTTACAAAACATCAAACAAATCAGGATTTTGTTTTTACAGAAAAGCAGGCAGATAGTGTTTGCGTATTTAAGGTAGTATCAACAGATTTTGTTGGAAAGAGAAAACCAAATCCTATAAGAGATAAATGAACTTTGTGACCAAAGGATATATATTTGTGGATATGCCATACCATAAGCTATGATCTAGTTAATGATCTTTGAGTCTTTAACAAGAATCGCTATATATAATTTTACAGAAATAGAGTGGCAATTAGAAGTTTTAAATTTATTTCATAAATAGAAAGCAGTAGAATTTTATGAATTAATATAGTAGGGTGGGGTGCAGTAATGATTTCATTAATAGTAGCTGTGTCAAAGAATAATGTGATAGGCAATAATGGTAAAATACCTTGGAAGATAACAGGAGAACAAAGAAGGTTCAAAGAATTAACTACAGGCAAAACAATAATAATGGGCAGGAAATCATTTGAAGAAATAGGAAGACCACTACCCAATAGAAAAACAATACTTATTTCAAATACACAAAATATAGCAACAGAAAACTGTACAACTGTAAAGTCCCTACCAGAAGCATTTGAGTTAGTAAAGAATGAAGATGAGGTATTTGTGGCTGGTGGTGGACAAGTGTACAATGAGGCATATCCTTATGCTGATAGAATTTATATTACAGTTATAGATAAAATAATTAATGGCAATGTATATTTTCCACCAATAAATCTGGATGATTTTATAAAGATATATGAGGAAAGAATTGATGGAGATGTATCTTATACATATTACACTTACGAAAGAATAAAGAGATAGGTAAATAAAGAGACAATGTAGTATTTAGTGTGGAGTGTGAGCTAAATTAAGAATTTTACTAGTATTTTTAAGTAAAAGTATATAAAATGAGGCAGGCTTAAAAATGGAATACAAGTATATTATTATATTAATAGTAATTATATTATTTTTTATAATATATCTCTCATTAAAAAAGTTTGATGGAAATATTAGTGTTAATGAAAAACAGTTTTCATTAGACTCTTATGAATCAAAAGATGGAGTGAAAGCATTCTTTTTTATTAATAAGGATGGTATTATATATAAATATATAATTTATGGAAGAACTAATTATTCAGAAGTTGGGACAGACATAGTCGCTTCTGCAATTTCATCGCTATCAATAAATACCACCAATTCAATTAACAATTTTGCGGCTGTAAAGGTGGACTTTATATGCAAAGAGGTTAATTCAAAACCATACTTAGAATGCAGCTTGAAAAAGTTCAACACTAAGCAAGGAAAATATGAGGCAGTAGTTCTAATTAAATCTCTTAAGCAAGGGCTTTCAGATATTGAAAAAGAATATGGTTCAAAATATCTTCAGGTAATAGAAAATAAGGACAAGTAAGGATGAGAATGAGACACTTATATTAAACAAAATAAGAGCTTTTGTTTTTCTGCTATGGAAATAGTAAACCGTCAGATATGCAAGTAGTTGGAGGATTATATGAGAAGGAAAATTAAGGGTATTGCTTTAGCCATTATCATTATGATTATTATTTTAATGGTACATAGTTTATTTAATTATATTCTAATACCTAAAATACAAAAAGAAAAAGTTTTAAAAAGCTTTACTGAAAATACTGATAAATTTGAAAGTGTACACAACTACATTTGTAAAACATATCCCATTTCAACATTTTATTCAATTGATTTTAGCAAAAGTGGAGATTCTAACCAGGCTGATAATCAGATCAAGGATAGACTTGTTTTACAGCAGATGCAGTATATTTTTAAAAATCTTCATTTTGAATATATTGAAAATATACAAGATGATACACATTTTGTCTTTAAAGATGCAAATGGTCATTTTCAAAGTATTGATTTTACAACAGATGATATTACCAGATTCAAAGATTGGAATACAATTAAGTTAAAAGAAAATTGGTATTATAGGTCAATATAGGCATATCTCATTAAGGAGGATGAAGAAAGTGATTTATCTTATCAATTAAGACTAGGATATCATATTATTCGAGGATATTAGGATTATTATATTATCCACGGTCACAAAGTTTTAATAAAGTTCTGCAAGAAGCTTAACTAAAAGATGGGTTTGTAAAAAAGTGAATTTGTAAAAAATATGTGTTACTAGGTTTGCCATATGATATCTATATATTTAAAAAAGTATGAGGTTAATTTTAGAAAAGGATTAATTTAAAATAAAACTCAGCAGACTTTATTGTAATTAAGAGCATAAAATGGGGGATTTGTCTATGAAAAATATTATTGACACTATTTTATTTGATTTAGATGGTACTTTATATGAGAAAGGCAGACCTATAAAAACGGTCGTTAATACAATCGAAATTCTAAGAAAAGAGAGAATGAAAATGGGATTCATCACAAATACAGATGGATGGCCTGTAAAATATATTCATAATAGACTAATTGATATGGGATTTAATATCTCTCTTGATGAAATATTTACACCTATTGCAGCAGTAAGAGAATTCTTTGTCAATAATACTGATAAATCTTGTTACTGTTTAGTTAATGATAATGTGCTTAAAAGCTTCAAAAATCTAAATATGAACGATATTAATCCAGACTATGTAGTGATTGGAGATTTTAGCGATAAAATAAGCTATGAAGAAATAAATAAGGTTTTTAGATTTATAATGAATGGTTCTTTAATTCTGGCTCTTTCAAAAACAAAACATTATTTTCAGGATAATGGAATCAATATAAATACTGGTGCTTTTGTGAGTATGTTTGAAAATGCATGTGATAAAGAAGCTATTTTATTGGGTAAACCTTCAAAGGAATTCTTTAATATAGTACTTTCTCATTTAGGGAGTATATCGAGTAAAACATTGGTTGTTGGTGATGATTTTACTGTTGATGTTGTTGGTGCCAAATCAATTAATGCAATAAGCGTACTTGTGAAAGCTGGTCATTATAATGAAGATTTAATTAATAAATCTAAAGTAAAACCTGATTATATTATAGAAGATATAACAAAATTGCCAAGTCTGTTGTTGGAATTAAAAAGATGATGATTGCTTGTATTTTTGGGGGATGATTGTATGGTAAGAGAAATTGTAAAAGAAGATTTTAATGGGTTAATGGAACTTTACATGCAGCTGCATGATAATGCTATGCCTAAAATAACACCTGAAATAATACAATTGTGGAATAGAATTTTGAAAGATAAAGAACATCATATTATTATTGCAGAAGAAGATGGAAAGATAGTTTCTTCGTGTGTATGTGTTATAATACCAAATCTAACACATAATCAGCGGCCATATGCGGTTATTGAAAATGTGATAACAGATAAAGACTATAGAAATAAAGGATTAGCAACAGCTTGTTTGAATTATGCAAAAGAAATAGCAGTTAAAGAGAACTGCTATAAATTAATGCTATTAACAGGATCAAAGAAAGAAAGCACGTTAAAGTTCTATGAGAGAGCAGGATATAATCAAAATGACAAAACTGCTTTTATACAATGGATATAAGATAAATCCCATTTTTAATGTTAAAAATTACAGATGGAGAGAGGAGGTACAAATGCAATATGAAGGTTTTAGGAATTAACGGTAGTTCAAGAAAAGATGGAAATACAGCATTAATTATGAAGATTGTTTTTGAGGAATTAGAAAAGGAAGAAATTGAAACAGAAATAATTCAATTCTGTGGAAACATAATTGAGCCATGTAAAGGGTGTTTTGCATGTAAGGGAAAGGGTAACTGTGTTTTTAGGAAGGACATGTTTTATGAATATTTTGAAAGAATGAAGGTAGTAGAAGGTATTATTTTAGGTTCACCAGTCTATTCAGCTGATGTAACAGCAAATATGAAAGCCTTTTTAGAAAGGGCAGGAGTTGTTGTTGCAACAAATCCAGGATTACTTAAACATAAAGTTGGAGCTTCTATATCAGCTGTTCGTAGAGGTGGAGGAATGACGGCAGTAGACACAATGAATCATTTTTTATTAAACAAAGAAGTTATTATAGCTGGTTCTACATATTGGAATATGGTTTATGGAAAAGATGTAGG
>JAUZPN010000110.1 GCA_030705885.1 Bacillota bacterium
AAAAATGTCAAATCAAGTTATTCAAATTTTGACACCAGTTATTAATCTTATTATAGTAGCCATTTTAGGATTTTTAGGTAAAGAAGTATTAGAGATTGTCCCAAAAGCAGTTGAGTTTCTAGTATCTAAAATAGGCTTAAATAACTATACTAAATTAAAAGCAACAGCTAAAGATATTTTTATGAGAATTGAGGAAGATGGGCGACTTGGAAAACTAGTTGGCAGTAAAATAGATGTGTTTAACAGTACAATAAAGGCTAGATTTCCCCAAATTTCAGATGCAGAGATTGATTTAATAAGACAAGCTATTGCTGGAGAATTTAATAAAGACAGGACAGCAGTTATTAATGATATAGAGAATCCAGTTCAAGAAGTAAAAGTTGAGCCAATAGTAAAATATGTCACTCCTGATGGTACTGAATTGCAGCCAGTAAGTATACCTAATGCAAATAGTCAAGCAGTTGATCCGAGTACTCAACAAACTGCGTAAAAGTAAAATAGCATAATAGTAAAGCTCACATGGGGAATAAAAATCCTCGAAGTGAGTTTTATTTTTTGGCTTCAAAATTCCCAGTAATAAATGCAAAAATAAGCAAATTAAATATAACACAAATTAAAGGAAAATGAAATTTTTTTATGAAAAATAATAGTTATATTGTATATTTAGAAAAACATGAACAGCTTGCATTCATTAAGCCATCAGATTATGAAATAGGTAAGACAAGAAAATATAAGACAGATATAATTTCTAACTTAGATAAACTTTTCTTTTCTCCTTCTTTAATTAGTATTATCTGGACCTTTTCTTTTATCTTAGGACTATGTATATAGTAGTCTTTTCATACATCAATACATTCCCCAAAACACTTATAATTATAGGTGGTGTAATATAATACCGTTAAACGTCATGATAGCACTTTTTAAATTTAATTTAAGAAATTTTAAGAAATGATTATGCATACAGGTGTGACTATAAAATTAAAGTAAAAAATAGTCGAAAGTTTGTTCTTGAATTTTAAATAAATGGGAGTATAATATTTAATATATCAAACAAATGTTCTCATTTGCTGAAAATATAAAAGAAATGATTTAAAAAATAGATATGCTTAAAGACCAGATAACTGGTCTTTTTCATGCAAAAATTAAAAGTTTACAAATCGTTAATAATATTTTTGCATAAAAGCTTAAAAATCATCTAAAATTCATGTTTTTTGAATTAGTTTTTTAAAAATAATTATATATAGTAGAACATAAAATTTATATGATAAACATGTTAAGTAAATGTTCTAATAAATTTGTAAAGGAAGTAGTAATATATGAAGAATAAAGAAGTATTAGATGAACAGAAAAAGTTATTAGAAAGAATTAAGAAACTAGCAAAAAGAAATAACATAAAGAAAATATGTCTATCATGTAAGTTGTAATGAAATTTCATTAATGGATGTGCTTAGCTCTGATGATGATTCAATAATTGAAGTTGTAGAAAATAAAATAAGAGTAAAGAAATTATATTTAAAAATTGAAAAGTGTCTAGCAGGCAGGGAAAAAACTGTAATTAAAATGAGATATGGCTTAGAAGATGGAAAAATAAAGACCCAAAGAGAAATTGCAAAAATGATGAGTATTTCAAGATCATATGTTTCAAGAATAGAAAAAAGAGCACTAAAAAAACTTTATGATGAATTAGGTAATCTAAATAAACTTGAATAAAATATATATAAAATTTAAATTATATAAATTGCTAATTTAGTAATCACATGTTATAATTATAATTAGTGATAATTTTATTAGAGGTAATATGGTTTAAATACTAAAATGAAGATTGTGACAAATGAATTTAATCTATATCTTCTAAATAAAAATTAAAATTGAGGAGGAAGTACAAATGACTCTTGATGAACTATTAAAGATAACAATTGAAAGAAAGGCGTCAGATTTACATTTGACTACTAATTTGCCACCTGTTACCAGAGTGAATGGTGAATTGTCTTATATTGGTGATGAAAAATTAACAGGTGCTGATTTAGAACTGTATGCAAAGGAAGTTCTTAAAGATAGATATGATTCATATAGAGAAACTGGTGAATTTGACTTATCATACTCAGCTTTAGGGATAGGACGTTTCAGAGTTAACGTATTTAGACAAAGAGGAAGCGATGCAATTGCATTCAGAGTTGTAACACTAAAAATTCCTACTTTAACTGAATTAAAGTTACCATCTGTTGTTCAAGAATTAACAACAAAACAAAGAGGACTTATTTTAGTAACAGGACCTACTGGAAGTGGTAAAAGTACAACACTTGCTGCAATGATTAACGAAATTAATGCTAACAGATCAGGTCATATAATAACTCTAGAAGATCCTATTGAATATTTACATAAGCATAATAAATGTATGATAAATCAAAGAGAAATTGGTAAGGATACAGACAATTATTCTAATGCATTAAGAGCGGCACTTAGAGAAGATCCAGATGTTATACTTGTTGGAGAAATGAGAGACCTAGAAACAATTTCTATAGCTATTACAGCTGCAGAAACTGGTCACTTGGTTTTATCAACACTTCATACAATAGGTGCAGCAAAAACTATAGACAGAATAATTGACGTATTTCCACCTTATCAGCAGGAACAAATTAAAATGCAGTTAGCTACAGTTTTACAAGGTATTGTATCACAGCAGCTTCTTCCTAAGATTAATAATGATGGAAGATTAGCAGCATTAGAAATACTTGTAATGACTCCAGCAATACAAAACCTGGTAAGAGAAGGAAAGACATTCCAGATAGAATCATCTGTTCAAACTGGTAGTAAATATGGAATGAAGTCTATGGACATGTCTCTTGCTGAATTATACAAAAAAGGACTTATTAGTAATGATTCTGCAATGACATATGCTGTAGATAGAGACATACTTTCAAGATTAATGAATGTATAATTAATATAATAAATAAAAAAACGGCTTTGGAACTTATAAATTCTAAAGCTGTTTTTTATAAAATAATTTTTAATGTTTTTGGATATATTAAACATAAAAGTTTTTCTTATATATTAAAGTAGAAATGCAAAATATAATAAAAATCCTATAGTAATTAATTCAGTTTTATGCTAAAATAATTACGGACATTAGGGGGGATTTCTATGTTGAAGTCTATATTACAGTTTATTGGTAATGCATACTATTTATTTTCAAATCTTATTTACATAATAACAATGTATTATTTGGTTATATCGTTTTTTGGAATTATTCGGAGAAAAAATAAGAAAATAATTAAACCCAAAAAAACTTTTGCTTTGATAGTTGCAGCACATAATGAAGAGGCAGTAATTAAAGATATTCTTCAAAGCATAAAAAAGCTTGATTATCCTAAAGATTTATATGATACATTTGTCATTGCAGATAATTGTACAGATTTAACTGCAAAGATATCAAGTGATAATGATGCATTTGTTTATGAAAGGAAGGATAAAGAAAAAAAAGGAAAGGGTTATGCATTAGAATGGATGTTCGATAAAATATTCAAAATGAACAAAAAGTATGATGCAGTAGTTATTTTTGATGCAGATAATATTGTTTCAAAGAATTTTTTAACTGAAATGAATAAGAAATTATGTGAAGGATATAAAGTAGTTCAGGGATATTTAGACAGTAAAAATCCTACTGACACTTGGATAACAGGAAGTTATTCAATATCCTTTTGGGCTAGCGATAGAATGTTTCAGCTGTCAAGAAATAACTTAGGACTTTCAAATCAATTAGGCGGAACTGGGTTTGCAGTTGAAACAGAAGTTTTAAAAAAATTAGGCTGGGGTGCTACATGTCTTACTGAAGATTTGGAGTTTACATGTAAACTTGTCTTAAATGGATATAAAGTTGGTTGGGCTCATGATGCTGTTGTTTATGATGAAAAGCCATTAACATTAATGCAGTCATGGAGACAAAGAAAGAGATGGATGCAGGGGTTTGCAGATGTTTCCAGCAGATATTTTTTCAAACTGATGAAAAAGGCTGTAACAAAATTTAGTTTTGTTTCTTTTGATTGTGCACTTTATACTATACAGCCAATTGTTATTGTCTTAACAGGTATATCAATGCTAATTTCCACAGCACAATATACTTTTAAATTTTTTAGTCAAATTTCAAATTTAACAAATACACTTTCAAGTTTAAATACAAATATTATGATGATAGGCGGAGCTTTGCTGGTTATTATACAATTTTTATATACACCATTTATTATATTACTTGAAAAAAAGTTAAACTTCAAAATATTTTTGTATTATATAATATACCCATTATATTCCTTGACATGGATTCCTATTTCAATTCAAGGAATGTTACAAAAAAATAATAAAGAATGGAGTCATACAAAACATACTAGAAGTGTAGATGTTAATGATTTTGAAAAGAGTCAGTGAAAGTATTTTTTTAATTTTAAGTATTTATTTTAGGGAGACATTCACTTATATATGTCTCCTTTAATTTTTGCAAAAATATTTAATCATTTAATAATTAATGTTATATTTTTTTATAGAATTATATTTTTATTTTTGGTATAATAATATTAATATATTTTATTTTATGATAGTTTTTATAAAATATTACCTTAATTGGTATTTATGATGTCAATTATAACTTTGTTGTTTTATATAAAGGGGTGAAAGGACTTAATGGATAAATATACAGTAGGAGTTGACATTGGGACATCCAAAATTTGTGCTGCTGTTGGTAAAGTAGACAGAAATGGAGATTTGCAGATAGTTGGCATTACTACCGAGCCAAGTAGTGGAGTTAAAAAAGGTGTTGTAGTTGATATAGATAGTACTGCTGAATCTATTAGAAATTGTATCCATCAACTTGAAAAAATTATAAACATTAAAATTACCGAAGTAAATTTAGCTATGCCAAGTTATAATACAGAAATTATTTGGAATAAGGGTGTAGTTGCAGTACTTTCAGAAAATAAAGAGGTTACAAATGATGATGTTGAAAGAGTTATAAAAGCTGCAAAAGCTATTTCTATTTCTATTGATAAACAAATAATAGGTTTTGAAGTTGAACAGTTTATTCTTGATGGTCATCAAGATGTTATTGAACCTATTGGAATGTTTGGCTCAAAGCTGGAAGTAGAGGGACAAGTTGTTGTATCACCTGCTTCAATATTTAATAATTTGGTAAAAAGTGTAGATAAAGCGGGTTATAAAATTAAAAATGTTATTTTACAGCCATCAGCACTTTCTGATCTAATAATAGGCAGAGAAGAGTCAAGCATTTATACTTCTATTGTAGATGTTGGAGCAGATACAATCGATATTTTTGTATATAAAGGAAGTAAAATTTGTTTTACAGAGGTTGTGCCTTTAGGAGGAAATATAATTACAAACGATATTAGTCAATGTCTTAAGTTACCTTTTACTATTGCTGAAAGGTTAAAAGTTAAATATGGAAATATAAAGAATGATAAGACTGAGGTAAGTGAAAATATTAAAGTTAATTTGGATTATAACGATACTGTTTATGTGAATCAAAATGAGTTAAATGAAGTTATTAAAGCAAGGGTTGAAGAACTAATTGAAATTATTGGACAAAAATTAGTTGATAGTGGTTATTTTGAAAATATATCAAAAATAGTTTTGGTTGGAGGAGGGTTATCCTTTTTTGATGGTATAAATGAACTTGGCAGAAAAGCTTATAATAAAATATTTAGAATTGGTACTCCTCAATATGTTGGTACTTCAAGTCCAGTATATTCATTAACTATAGGCTTATTAAGCTATTCAGCATCTATGGATGGTGAAGCAGAAACTTTGGTTGAAGAAACAAGTAATAATGAGAATTATAATGCAAAAGTAAGTGATGATGGTAGAAAAGAAAATGAAAATTTTGTTACAAGATTGAAAAATTTTTTTATTGAGTTTTTTTAAATACATATAAAATTGTATTATTAATAAAATAGAAATTATCTTTTAATATAAATAGGGAGGTATTATTGTGTTGGATTTTGATGTTGATGTTGAACAGTTTGCACAAATAAAAGTTATTGGCTGTGGTGGTGGAGGTAATAATGCTGTAAATAGGATGATAACGGATGGACTCAAAAATGTTGAGTTTATTGCGGTTAATACTGATAAACAAGCTTTAATGCATTCAAAAGCGACCCAAAAGATACAAATAGGGGACAAATTGACAAAAGGATTGGGTGCAGGTGCAAGACCTGAAATTGGACAAAAAGCAGCTGAAGAAAGTAAAGAAGAAATTTCACAAGCTATTAAAGGCTCTGACATGGTTTTTATAACAGCAGGTATGGGTGGTGGAACAGGTACTGGTGCAGCACCTGTAATTGCTGAAATAGCAAAATCTATGGGTATATTAACAGTAGCTGTTGTAACTAAACCATTCCCTTTTGAAGGAAGAGCTAGGATGATTCATGCAGAAGAAGGAATAAAGAATTTAATGCAGAAGGTTGATACTTTAGTTACAATACCAAATTCAAAGCTTATTGATGTAGCTGATAAAAAAACTACTGTAATGGATTCATTTAAGCTTGCAGATAAAGTGCTTAAAGAAGGCGTTCAGGGTATTTCAGACTTAATAACTAATCCAGGACTTGTAAATTTGGATTTCGCTGATGTTAGAACTGTAATGCTTGATAAAGGCTTAGCTCATATGGGTGTAGGAAGAGCAACTGGTGATAATAGAGCTCAGGAAGCTGCTAAACTTGCTATATCAAGTCCATTATTAGAAACTAATATAGTTGGTGCTACTGGAGTATTGCTTAATATTACTGGCGGTGCTGATTTAGGAATGTTAGAGATGACTGAAGCAGCAGAAATAGTTCAACAATCTGCAGATCCTGATGCAACAATAATAGTTGGTGCTGTTATTAAAGAAGATTTAAAAGATGAAATAATTATAACAGTTATTGCAACAGGATTTGAAGGAATTGATGGTCGCAATAATAGGGATATCAACAATAGCAGAGATAACAATAAGGAAACTTTTACAAGATCAGAGTCAGGTTATAAAAATAATTCTGGATTTAATGAAGCAGCTACTTCATATGAGAAAAGCAGTGATTTAAGTTCAGAAATAGATATACCAGCTTTCTTAAGAAGAAAGAAAAAGTAAAAAATTATTATATTAGATTACTTAGAAAAGACACATTTTATATGTGTCTTTTTGTTTTGCAATACTTTAAAAAAATGACGTAATATAGAATAAAAAAAAGAGTAATAATATTATGAAATGACAAAATTTTGAAATGAATAGTTATATAATATATATGAGTTTAGAAAAGGAGGGGAATATATTGGTTATATATATAGATGTCCTTTTAATTGAAAATATTATTGTAAATACTTTTTTACTTTACATAACAACTCAAGCTGTAAAAGTAAAAGTAAAATTTAAGTATATAATTATTTCAGGAATTATAGGAAGTACATATATATTTACATTAATATATCCAAAAATTAAATTTTTATCTTCTATTCCATTTAAAATATTAGCAGCTTTAATAATGATATTAATAGTTTTTAGAGATAAAAAAATAATTAATATAATAAAAGAATTATTTATTTTTATTTTGTTTTCAATGATGCTCGCAGGATTATGTATGTTTTTACAGGAAAGCGGAGGGATTAATAGTGAATTTGGAATTCTAATAAATAGATTTTCTTATAAATATTTGTTAATTTCTATTATGATTATCTATATAACAATAAGCAGATTGATAATTTATATAAAAGATAGAAGAGAAATTAGTTCATTAATATATGATATTGTAATAACTACTAAAAATTCCGAGGTTAAAATTAAATCATTTTTAGATACAGGAAATGGACTTAGAGAACCTGTAACAAATTTACCAGTAATACTTGTAGAGAAAATTAAGTTTTCTCATTTTGATTTATCAGATTATGATAAATTTTACATACCTTATAGGATGGCTGATGGCAGCAGTGGCAATCTGGTTGGATTTAAGCCTGAAAAAATAAAAATAAATATAGGAGATAATGAAGAAGAAAAAGAGGCTATTATTGCTCTTTGTAATAATAAGCTTAGCTGCATAAATGAATATCAAGGATTATTATCACGTGGAATTATTTAAGTAATTTTTTTATGCATCAAGTAAGGAGGAATTAAGATGTTAAAAATCACAATTTTACTAAACAAATTAGTAACTAAATTAAAATTATGCGTTCAGGATCTGTTCTATATTGGAGGAGGAAATGATGCACTGCCTCCGCCTCTTAGTAAAGAGGAGGAAGATGAACTTGTTTGTAAGCTGGTAACAGATGGCGAAAAAGTTAGGTCGAAGTTGATTGAGAGAAATTTAAGACTTGTAGTATATATTGCAAGAAAGTTTGAAAATACTGGAGTATATGTTGAAGATTTAATTTCTGTAGGTACAATAGGACTTATTAAAGCAGTGAATACATTTGATCCTGTTAAAAAGATTAAGCTTGCTACTTATGCTTCAAGATGCATAGAAAATGAAATTTTAATGTACTTAAGAAGAAATAATAAGGTAAAAGCAGAAATATCATTTTATGAGCCATTAAATATAGATTGGGATGGAAATGAATTACTACTTTCAGACATATTAGGAACAGATAATGATGTTGTGTATAATCAAATTGAAGATGAAGTTGATAAACAATTACTTATTTCAGCTATGGAAAAATTATATGGAAGAGAGAAAGAAATAGTAGAACTAAGGTTTGGACTTAATGGACATGGGGAAAAAACACAAAAGGAAGTTGCTGATATGCTTGGTATATCACAATCATATATTTCAAGATTAGAAAAGAGAATTATTAAAAGATTAAAGAAAGAAATTAATAAAATGTTATAGGTTGTCTTTAGTATAAAATGAACCCATTAAGGAGATAATTAAAATGCGATTATACTTAAGGGGCTGATTACTGATGATGATAAATAAAGTTGAAATTTGTGGCGTAAACACTGCAAAGTTGCCAGTTTTAAAGGAAGGTGAAATGCGGGAACTATTACAAAAAATGAAAAATGGCGACGAAGAAAGCAGAGAAAAGTTTATAAGAGGCAACCTTCGATTAGTTTTAAGCGTAATTCAAAGGTTTAACAATAGAGGTGAAAATGTGGATGACTTATTTCAAGTAGGATGCATTGGGCTAATTAAATCAATAGATAATTTTGATTTATCTCAAAACGTAAAGTTTTCTACCTATGCAGTCCCTATGATTATCGGTGAAATAAGAAGATATTTGAGAGATAATAATTCTATAAGGGTAAGCAGATCTCTTAGAGATATTGCTTATAGAGCCTTACAGATAAGAGATAAACTTGTAAACGAAAACAATAAGGAACCAACAGTATCTCAAATTGCAAAGGAACTAAACGTTCCTAGAGAAGATGTTGTATTTGCTTTAGATGCAATACAAGATCCTGTATCATTATTTGAACCAATTTACCACGATGGTGGTGATGCAATTTATGTTATGGATCAAATAAGTGATACTAAAAACATAGATGACAGCTGGCTTGAAAATATTTCAATTAAGGAAGCCATGAAAAAGTTGAATGACAGAGAAAAACTGATACTTTCCATGAGGTTCTTTAATGGAAGAACACAAATGGAAGTAGCTGATGAAATAGGAATATCTCAAGCACAAGTTTCAAGACTTGAAAAAACTGCACTAAAACACATGAGAAAATATGTATAGAAAATATGTATAAAAATAGTACTTCAGCAAAAAAACATTTTGTTGAAGTACTATTTTTAATTTTTAATTGTCCATTGTCAACTGTCCATTATCAACTGTCAATTGTCCATTGAACCATCCATTATTTAAAAAGATTATGATGTAATATAGTATCAGAATAATCAAGCTGTGTTAAAACATCATTTTTATCTTTTTTTAATTCATCTGTAGGAACTATTTTATTTCCAGTACTAATATCGTAATAGCTGTCTGTTTGTGATAAGTAAAATACTTTTCCGTCAGTAAAGGAACCATTTCGAAAGAATACATTGTTATTTTTTGGATTAAACAAATCTTTTCCCATAAAGTTAGCTGCATTTAAACTAAATAAATTAGATAAAGTAGAATAAATGTCCATTTCTCCTGAATATATATGATTAATTCCACTATGTTCATTTCCAGGGAAATGAATTATCAAAGGTACCTTTTGAAGCTCCATCCATTGTAAATCGTTGATTGGATTAATACCTAAAAACTTTCCAAGTTCATTTTGGTTTTCCTTTGGGATGGCATAATGATCTCCATAAAGAACTATAATAGAATCTTTTGAAATTCCAGTTGTATCTAATTCATTTAAAAAATCTCCCAGCTGAGCATCAGTATAGTGTATTGCCTTAAGATAATTACCTGTAAGAGTGTTCTCAAAATTTCCAACATTAAAATCACCATAATGTTTTACATCATCATAAGGGTAATGGCTGCTTAAAG
>JAUZPN010000111.1 GCA_030705885.1 Bacillota bacterium
GTTTCTGAAATCATATGAAAATCATCAAGAACTAATATTATATCATCATCTATATTAAGTTTATCTGCTAAAAGCAAAAGTATCTGCCAAAGGTTGTCTTTCTGCATATTACTATTAAAAAGGGTTTGAAAGTCCATTTGTGAATCTTTAAAGTATTCCTTAACTGTTTCTATTATATAATTCCAAAATACAAAAGTTTGATTTGAGTTTCTATCTAGTGAAATCCATTTTATATTGTTTAACTTTGTTTCTTTAATAAAACTAGACAATAAAGTAGTTTTACCGCTTCCAGCACCTGATTTAACAACTGTAACTTTATATTCATTCAATTTTGACAGATAATTAAATAAATTTTGTCTCACAATATAATTTTTTCTTGGCTGCGGCATCTTTAGCTTCACAGATAAAATTGGCATATTTAAGTCCACAGGTTTATCACCCCCCTTTTAAATATTTTACTTTGTATAATATTTCTAGTCAATATATACTATTTATGATAAATGTAATCTTTTCGAGTTTTTAATATTGAAAATACAAATAATGCAGTTGTTAATGCTATTACATAAGTAAATTGAAGATTTGTATTTATCGATATATTTCCTTTTTCCAATGCATCTGCATAATTTATAAAATCTTTTTGAGGAAGAATATGAAGAATTTTATTAAATATTACTCTGTTTTTACTAAATGAATAAAAGCTTCCTGCTAATATTGAAGTTAGTACTAAGCATGCAGATCCAATCATATTTGTTGTATCAGCTGAATTAAACAGTGAACACAAGAATAATGCAAAAGCAGTTGAAAGCATTGATAATACTAATAACAGTCCTGCATACTGCATTAATGAAAAACCAATATTAGCACCAATAATTTTAGCTCCAGCAATAACGATAAAAGAAGGAATTAATATAATTGACATTATAAAAATGGCATGACCAAGCAAGTAGTTTCTAAAAGCAATAGGTGATACTAATACTCTTTCAATCATATGTTTTTCTTTATCTTCTGAAAAAAGTCTTGCATATAAAACTCCCTGCATTAATAAAAACATCATCATATAACCTATTATATTTGTTCCAGTTTTTCTTTCTGTATCCATTGGAGGAGTGAATTTTTTTGGATTCTGCAAGGCTGATTTAATCATCATCTCTAAATCATTATTTTTTATGGTATATATTTTGTAATTACCATTGTCTATAGTGACAACAGCATCATATCTGTTTTGCACTAGCTCTGATTTTTTTGGTGCTGAATTTAAAACTGTAATATTAAAATATTTGCAGTCTGCAAATTCTATATTTTTGTCTTTTGATACAACTGCAATGTTTCCTTTTACTTGAACATTATTGGTTAATACAATTGCAGCTGTAACTGCACATATTGTAAGAAACATTGACACAAATAAATAAGCTTTTTCTTCCCATAATCTATAAAAATTATTTTTCAATATCGCTAACATATACAATCCTCTTTTCTAAATGTTTTATCACAAACTATAAGAACTACAGCAGTTAAAAATATTAATATTATTACTGTAGGGTAAAATCCTGAAAAATCTTTGTCATATATTATAGAAAAAATAGTTTTTGTAAGAAATTTTGCTGGTGAGATATAGCTGATGCTGCGTAATGCTTTTCCATAGCCATCTAAAGGAAATAAGAGCCCTCCTAATATTGCAAACATATTGATTACAATGCCTAAAATCTGATTTGATAATGCTTCAGTTTTAAAAATACAACAAAGCATTACCCCTAAAGCAACAGATAAAAATTCAGTTAAAATAAATAATACTAATAGGTAAGGTATAGCAGAAATATGAATACTATATAAAGTAAATAATAATACCATATCGAACAAGTGACATAAAGCTGAAAATAAAAATGAAGAAATAATTTTTGATAAATATATTGATTTAACACTTCCTGGAGCATAAATGATTCGCATATTAGGTTTTTTGATCCTTTCTTCCATAAATGCATTTGCTGATGTCATTCCGCTTGTAAGTACTGCATAAATCATCAAGGTTATGCCATAGTAATCATAAGATGTAACATCATTACCATAAGCTTCTCTTGTTAAAAAACCAAGGATAACTACAAGAAGTATTGGAAATAATGTTGAATAAAATACCCACATTGGGTTTTTAAATAAATTTTTAAAGTCTTCTTTTGAAATCAAAAATAAATTTCGCATGTAGTTTCCTCCTAATCTCTTAAACTTTTGCCTGTTAAACTTAGAAAAACATTTTCAAGACTTGCAGTTTGACAGAATAAATTTAAAATTTTTGTATTGCTTGCAATTACAGTAGAAATTATTTTATCTAAATTTTCAACATTCTTTAATGCTGTAATTGTAAGTTTGCCTTGTTTATTTTCTACCTTCTTTATTCCTTCTATATGGTAAAAATCATCTAAATTTAAATTGCTGTCATCTTCAAGTTCTAATATAAATCGTCTTTCATCAAAAATCTCTTGTTTAAGAGTTTCCTTTGTTCCTTCAGCAATAATAGTTCCACTGTCCATAATTAATATACGTGTTGAAATCTCTTCAACCTCTTCCATATAGTGAGTTGTATAAATAATTGTCATTCCCTTCTTGCTCAGATTTTTTATAGAACTTAAAATATGATTTCTAGATTGAGGATCAATACCAACTGTTGGTTCATCCATTATTAACAGCTCTGGTTCATGAGCTATAGCACAAGCAATATTTAACCTTCTCTTCATTCCTCCTGAAAATGTTTTTGCTTTATCCTTTCTCCTTTCCAAAAGTCCTACAAAATCAAGAGTCTTAGTTACTCTCTGCTCAAGTTCTTTTCCTTTTAATCCATATAATAAAGCAAAGAACTGTACATTTTTTTCAGCACTTAAATCTTCATAAATACATAATTCCTGCGGAACGACACCTAAATTTTGTTTAAATTTGTTTAGGCAATGCTTAATATCTTCATTTTTATATTTTATTTCGCCAGCATTGTATCCTAATATTCCGCAGAGTATATTAATTGTTGTGCTTTTTCCAGCACCATTTGGTCCTAAAAAGCATAGTATCTCACCTTTTTTAACTTCAAATGAAATTTCTTTTACAACCTGTTTTTCTCCATAACTCTTATCTAAATTATTAACTGTTACAATTGAATTCATAATTTTTCTTCCTTTCTTACATATCTAGTGTAGTTGCTTATACACTGATTGATTTTTCTTATTTTATACCGCCATTAGTCACAAAGTTAAAGTAAATTTCTGAAATAAGCTTCATCTTGCTATCATTCACAAATTAATTGAAACTAAGCACGACAAGGAAAGTATATATACATTCTATAAAATAAAGCAAAAAAATAAATCAACCAAAAGGTTGATTATAAGGTTGGGTATAGGGTTGATTACAAGGCTTAAAAGTTTATAGAAAGGATTAGGTTATTTATTTAAAATTTCTAGCTGCTAAAATTTTTATAATAATTAGTGCTAATGCACCTCCAATAAGAGCTGTTAATAATTGAGGAATTCCCATAGCAATAACTAATTTTGCTGAAACTTTAGGTGGAATTGAAAGATTAATAATATGAATTAATTTTTTAGCAGAGAAACTCAAAAATAGAAACTTTAAAAATGCTCCTAATACTATGCCTATATAAATGCCAAGATTTTTATATTTTTTGAGTAAGGAAAAACATAAAATATAGATTATGTTTCCTATCATGATAAATGGAATAAATGGTGCGAGTGGTGAAGCTAACTGCCCAATTAACCATGCGAGTATAGGGGTTAATACTCCAATAGATATGCTCCAAGAAATCCCGCATAAATATGCAGATAAAATAAGTATAGCATTAACTGAAGAACCAACTAATAATTGATTAATCTGTGGAACTTTGCTGCCTATAAGCTGTAAAACAATTGCTAATGCTAGCAATAATGAGCTCCTTATAAGATTTTTTGTTTTTAAGCTTTGTGAAGAAATATTTTCACTCATAAGTAAAACCACCTCGTTAATAAATATAATAATATTAATGAATAAAATTTCATTTACATATAGTATAGTACAAATGTAAATAAAAATAAACAAAACCTAGTAAAATTATATGTGCTTGAGAAAAATATATTTAATACAATTTTAAAAGCATTTTTTAGAAAGATGAAGATATTATATGATAAATTCGCTTTATTAAGCATTATGAATATATTTCATGAATTTGTGAATTTGATTTGTAAGCATTTGTTAAGTAAAATGTTATTAAGGTCAAAGAAAGTCAAAGTAAAATTATTAACTATTAGTAATTTGAAGATAATAATAGATAAATACTTTCCATGGTCACATTTAGTTCCACTTAATTTATAAATGACAGTAGAGAGAAACTTTTTTAGAAGTCTATTGGAACTTTGTGGCTGAGGATATTATAAAGAAAGGTGGAGTTGTTTTATGAATATAGAGAAATATACAGAAAAATCTCAAAGTGCAGTTGTAGCAGCACAAGATATTGCTGTAAGGCAAGGTAATCAGCAGATTGATGGAGAACATCTGCATCTTGCACTAGCAAAACAGGAGGATGGACTTATTCCAAAGCTCATTAGCTATTTAGGAAATGATATTTCATTATATGTTAAGGATTTGGAAGCAGAAGTTGATAAACTTCCAAAAGTTTATGGGAATGCTGCTTCTAGTGTATATGTATCTAGAAGGTTAAATCAAATACTTATTCAAGCAGAGGATGAAGCTAAAAGATTTAAGGATGATTTCACAGGTGTTGAGCATATGTATATAGCTTTGTTAAAAGAAAAAGATACACCATCTCAAAAAATCTTTAAGCGTTATGGCATCACTCTTGAAAAATTTATGACTGCACTCAGCAAGGTTAGAAGCAATCAGAGGATAACTTCTCAAAATCCTGAAGAAACCTATGATGCATTAAAAAAATTCGGGCGCGATTTAGTTCAGCTTGCGAAGTCTGGAAAACTAGATCCTGTTATTGGAAGAGATGCTGAAATTAGACGTGCAATACGTATTTTATCAAGAAAGACAAAAAACAATCCAGTGCTTATTGGTGAGCCAGGAGTAGGAAAAACTGCTGTTGTTGAAGGACTTGCCCAAAGAATACTAAAAGGTGATGTACCAGAAGGCTTAAAGGATAAAACAATTTTTGCATTAGATATGGGTTCATTAATTGCAGGTGCTAAATTCCGAGGTGAATTTGAGGAGAGATTAAAAGCTGTATTAAATGAAGTCAATAAATCAGATGGTAAGATTATTTTATTTATAGATGAGCTTCATAATATAGTTGGTGCAGGTAAAACAGAGGGGTCTATGGATGCTGGTAATCTTCTTAAGCCTATGCTTGCAAGAGGAGAACTTCACTGCATAGGAGCAACTACTCTTGATGAATATAGAAAATATATCGAAAAGGACCCAGCACTTGAAAGAAGATTCCAGCCTGTTATGGTAGACCAGCCAACTGTTGAGGATACAATATCAATACTTAGAGGATTAAAGGAACGTTTTGAAATATATCATGGTGTAAGAATTACTGATAATGCTATTATTGCATGTGCGGTATTATCAAACAGATATATCAGTGACAGGTTCCTTCCTGATAAGGCTATAGACCTTATGGATGAGGCAGCTTCTATGATAAGGACAGAAATAGATAGTATGCCTACAGAACTAGATGAAATATCTAGAAAGATAATGCAGCTGGAAATAGAGCGTCAAGCACTTAGAAAAGAAGAGGATAATGTTTCTAAAGAAAGGCTCTTAACAATAGAGAAAGAAATTACTTCATTAAAGGAAAAATCAAATGGAATGAAGGCACAGTGGGAGCTGGAAAAAGAAAACATTAAACGAGAAAAAGAATTAAAACAGCAGATTGAAGATGTAAAAAGACAAATTGAAGATGCTGAAAGAGTTTATGACCTTGATAAGCTTGCAGTTTTAAAACATGGAAAGCTTCCAGATCTTCAGAAAAAACTAGAAGAGGAAAAACAGAGGAAACAAACAGATAAAAATGTTTTATTAAGAGAAGAAGTTACTGAAGATGAAATTTCTGAAATTGTATCTATGTGGACAGGAATTCCTGTTACAAAGCTGGTTGAAAATGAAAAAGATAAACTGTTAAATCTTGAAGAAATACTTCATAAACGTGTTATTGGACAAAATGAAGCTATTACAGCTGTAAGTGATGCAGTAATTCGTGCGAGATCAGGGCTTAAAGATCCTAGGAAGCCAAGCGGTTCCTTTATATTCCTTGGACCTACTGGTGTTGGTAAAACAGAGCTTGCTAAAGCACTTTCAGAAGCACTTTTCGATAGTGAGGATAATGTAGTTCGTATAGATATGTCAGAGTATATGGAAAAATATTCAGTAGCAAGATTAATTGGAGCTCCTCCAGGATATGTTGGATATGAAGAGGGCGGTCAGCTGACAGAAGCTGTTAGAAGAAAGCCTTACAGTGTAATTCTTTTTGATGAAATTGAAAAAGCACATCCTGATGTATTTAATGTACTTTTACAGCTTTTAGATGATGGCAGATTAACAGACAGTCAGGGAAGAACAGTAGATTTTAAAAATACTGTGATAATTATGACTTCTAACATTGGCAGTCAGTATCTGCTTGAAGGTATTCAATCAAATGGTGAAATAGATGAATCTGCAAAGAATATTGTAATGGTAGAATTAAAGCAGCATTTTAAGCCTGAATTCTTAAATCGTATTGATGAGATAGTATTATTTAAGCCATTAAGTAAAAATGAAATAATACAAATTGTTGACCTTTCATTGAAAGATATTCAAAAGAGATTAGATGACAGGCAGTTAAAGCTTAATGTTTCAAATGATGCTAAGGAGTATATTGCAGAAAATGCATATAATCCAGCATTAGGTGCAAGACCTGTAAAGAGGTATGTTCAGAAATTTGTTGAAACTGAAATAGGAAAGAAGATTGTTAAAGGCGATATAGCAGATGATAAAAATATAAATATTGAATTAGCAGATAATACTTTAATGATTTCTTAAAATTAAATACCCTCATCTGCAAAGTTTAAAATAGGGGCAAAGCTTTATGAATTTAAAGCTTTGCCTTTAATAGTATAGTATACATCAGTTTTTGGTTCATTGCTGTCAGATGCATTTGTATCTGGAGCATCTGTGTCAGGCACATCTGTTTCATCACTTTCAACAGGAACTATAGTGATTTTTGAAGAATTTTTTTTCGATTTAACTGATAGCAATTTTTTTGTAAGTAGTATTGCAGCGACAGCACCAATTGATGCTAAACCAATATAAAATTGTATTTTACTTTTTTTCATAGTTTTAACCTCACAATCTAAGTTTAATATATTTGCTTATTTAATTTTATTATATATAAAAATAAATAATAACAATTTAATGAAATTTATTTTTCTGCTCTAAACCAATCTCTGATAAACTTTCCGCTGTCAGTTAAGTCTGAAGCTTTCCAATTTCCTTGAGGGCTTGTACCAGCTTTGAAGCAACTGGCAGTTTCAGCTTTTGTTGATAAGCTCCAATTTATGTAGCCGATTTTGTCAGTATCTAAAAGTTTAAGCCATATTTTTGTTTCATCAAGATTTAATCCGCCATTTCCAGAAGCATCACAAGTACCAAATTCTGAAACAAGAACAGGTAAATTTTTATCCTTTATACAAGTTGATAATGTATTTCTTAAAGCATCTTTTTGAGTATTTGCATAAAAATGCAGGGCATAAACAACATTGCTGTCTGAAAGTCTATTATTTGCAGCATCATCAATTTGTTGACTCCAATTAGGCGTACCAGCTATTACAATTGCATTTTTATCTTCAGTTCTAATTTCTCTTATAACTTGTTCACAATATGGTTTAATATCATTGTTCCATGATACACTGCCATTAGGTTCATTGCAAATTTCATAAAGCACATTTGGGTTGTTTTTATATTGCTTTGCTAGTTCTCTAAAAAATATTATAGCTTCATCTCTATGTGCATTTGGGTTGCCATCACTTAAAATATGCCAATCCACAATTACATATAGTCCTAAATCAATACAGTTCTGAATTCCATCATTAACAATTTTTTTGAGGTCATCTTTTTTTGTCTGGTAATCACTATTATCATCTGTATACATTGAAATTCTAATACAGTTAACATTCCAGTCATCTCTTAAAGTTGTGAAGGAAGATTTATTTACAAAATCTCCATACCATTGAATTCCATGAGTAGACATGCCTCGTAATTGAAAAGGTGTGCCGTTTTTGTCAACTATTTTATTTCCACTTACTTTTAACTGACCATGTTGCTGTACTGGAGTCTGCCCAGTTGATAGGGCAGGTGACGGCGTTGGAGATGCACTAGTTGTTCTGTCTGTTGGTTTAGCAGCAGAGGAATTAACAGTATTATTTGATGAAGCTTTGCTTGCAGAAGCTGACTTCTTTTCAATAGTAATTCCTTTAAAATTAAAATGTGAAAACTTTGTATATAGAAATATTCCGCCAACTATACCAATTACTAATCCTATACAAAGTATTGAAATGTATTTTTTCATAATCACTCACCCTTACTTGTTTAATTAAAATATTCTTATTAAGTTTACCATATTTAATATAAATTGAGAATAATTTTTTAATATTTTTATTTACAATTTGTTGATAATCATTATATTTTATCATTTGATTTTAATAATTTGTTGATAACCGTCCCCAGTTTGTCCTTTGATTTTGTAAATTTGTTGATAACCGTCCCTATTTTGTCCACTTTGTTCCGGGCAGAATAACTTTGAAGGTATCTTCAAACTGTGAATTAATAAATCTTACTTTGTTCTGCATTTTATCATTAAAAGTAAAAGCATTTTTTATTCTTCTAAAGCCTTCGCCATTATTTATAAATCTATTCGTATCATCTAATGTTATAAGTTTTTCATATAACCACATGTTTCTTTTATTATAATTTTTGCAGTTAAATTTTTGATTGCTGACATTTCCTTGTATCATTTGACCAGGGCTGTCAATTATCACAGCTTTTTCCGAAATAAATATTTCGATAATTCTATTTATATGAGAGTATTCTCTATATAATACTGCATTATTAATGCTTTCAATTATTGAAGTTATTGGATATTTAGGAGGTAGTATATTTTTTAAAATAATTTCTGATTTATCAATCATTGATAGCAGGTTTCCGCTTATAATAGTTGATTCATACTTCTCTTTATCTTGTTTATTTGTTATTTTAATCATGTTTTGAGGTATGCAGATACTGTTATTATCTGAAAATACCAATAGTCCGCCTAACGTGCATTTTTCCTCTCTAGTTTCTTTATCAATGTAGGTTATACCTGTGCTTTCAAGTAAATATTTTTTATTAATATCTGTTAGTTTTATACCTTTTCTTCTAAAGTATTTTTCAACTAAGTCCATATTTAAAAGGTTTATATTACTTTTGATTATAGGTAATGTTTCAATAGAAAAATCTAAATTTTCTTCAAAAGACTCAATAAGTTCTTGTTTTCTCATGGTATCTGTTGTAGAACCTCGTCTAATATAAAATGAACCTGATTCTCTGATTTGGTACGGTTTTTGATATCCATCATAAATTGTTATAATACAGATTTTTTTGTTGTCTAAATCAACTATATCTACAATAATAGGAATAGGAGGTTCGCATCTTGAAGTAATAATCTGTTGTATTTGCTCTTCTGAATAAAGGTTATCCTTATCAAGACCCGCTATAAATTTGGTTTTGTCTTCAATTCCGACTATTATATAACCTCTGCCGCCTTTGGAATTTGCAATAGCACAAACATCTTTTGCCA
>JAUZPN010000112.1 GCA_030705885.1 Bacillota bacterium
CCAAGATCCTTTGCCATCTGTCAGGCAGCTTGCAAAGGAATTAGATGTAAGCACTATTACAATTAAAAGAGCGTATATAGATTTAGAACATGATGGATTTATATATACTCTTTCTGGCAGGGGAACTTTTGTAAATAAGGTGGATGTATCAAAATTGTTATTAGAGAGAAACAAGAAATTAATTGAAGAATATAAACAAAAAACCATTGAAATTAAAGAGTCAGGTATAGAAAAACAAACTGTTATAAATATTATTGAGGAGATTTATAGGGGGTAGAAAAATGGAGAATATATTAGAGGTAATAAACCTAAATAAGAATTTAAATAAATTTGAGCTTAATAATGTAAATTTTACTCTTGAAAGAGGAGCAATAATGGGTTTTGTAGGCGAAAATGGGGCAGGAAAAACAACTACATTGAAATTATTGTTGAATTCTATGGCAAAGACATCAGGTCAAATTAAAATTTTCGGAAAGGATAATGTGAATGATGAGGTATATATAAAATCTAGAATTGGATATGTGCCTGATGAAGATTATTTTCTTAGTAACTCAACAATAAACAATCATGCTAAAGCATTAAAGGTTTTTTATGATAATTGGAATGATGAAATTTTTAAGCAATATACATCAAAGTGGAATCTTCCATTAAATAAAAAGATAAGCGAATTTTCAAAAGGAATGAAAACAAAAGCTATGATTGCACTAGCACTATCACATGAGCCGGAACTTTTAATCCTTGATGAACCAACAGCAGGTCTTGATCCTATGGCTAGAATTGAGCTGTTAGATTTACTTAGAGAGTTTTCAGGGGATGGTGAGAAATCAGTATTATTTTCTACACACATCACTTCAGATTTGGATAAAGTTGCAGATTATATAACATTAATTCATGAAGGTAAAATAATTGAAAGTTTATCTATGGATAAGCTTGAAGAAAAATATGTTATGTTAAATGGTGGAATTGAAGAACTTAAGGGTTTAGAAAAAGAATTTATTGGAATTAGAAAAGGTGAAGTTACTTTTGAAGGTCTTATTCTTAGAGAAAAAGCCAGCAGATATTTTAGTGATTTGAAACCTAATAAACCTAATGTTGAAAACATACTTACTTTTTCGATTTGGGGGAATAAATAATGAATAGGTATATAAAGATTGCTAAAGCTTATTATTTAATTGATTCAAGCGGATTTAATATCGTTTATATGTTATGTATGTTGGCTTATATATTTTTAGAAATAGTAACGATTGGTTTGGCGACAATTAAAGATTATACTTTTTCAGCAGAATTTATGTTGTTTAGTATGAGCTATTTACAGTTTTTTATATCATATATTGTAGGAAATACTTCTAGTAAAAATAAAAAATATAAAACTAATTATAATTTATTTTTGCTTCAGTTGCCAGTAAGTAAGAAAGAACTATACAATACTAAATTTTTATGTTCATTAATTGCAAATGTAATCCCATTATTTTCGATTATATATTTAATTGTTTTAAATTTGGCTAGGGGTAATAATAAGGAACTTTCATCTAAATTAGGTGTTATTGTATTAGTATATTGTATTGGAGCTATAATATTTTCAGTATCATTAGGGTTTCAAAATGTATCTTGTAAAAAGTATAATTTTGTAAAAATTGCATGGAATTTGTGGTTTTTATGTGAAATGATAATTTTGTCAGTTTTGTATTTTGTGAAATTTTTTAAATTATTTGGTTCTAATAATGCTAATATGAGCATTGAAAATATAACATCAATAATTGCTAAAGCTTGCATACCATTAAGTGGAATGATTGGCTTATGTATATTGTTGATATCAACAATAATAAGTTACTATTTATGTAGTGTTCTGCCATATAAAATTTCGCAGAAAGAAGGTTAAAAAATGGCATCAATAATAAAAAATTATAGTAAAATGATTAAATCAGGATTTTTTAATAAACCATTGTTAAATCCTCTTATATTAACATTAATTTTATTTTTCTTTCATGATATTAATTTTATCTTTTTATTAATGTTTTTGATGATTTCTGGTGTTTTAATTCCTATGTATCCATTAAATGAAATATCAGAAAATAAATATATACTGTTCTCAACACTGCCAATTAAAACAAGAGATTTTATAAAACTTATGTATTTTCAAAATTATGTTATATATTTACTTTGTTTTATTTTCACTTTGATTTTAGGTATAGTTTTTCACGATAAAACAATTATGAAGTGCTTAATAATTATTTTAATCAATTTAGTATTATCAAATGTGTTTTTTCCATTTTTAGCTTCAACAGAATTAAAGCTGGGTATAAATCAGCAGGAAAAGTGTATTTTATGGATGGTATTGAATTTTTTAATAATGTGCTTGATTGCAGCAGCTTATCTATTAATTCAAATTAAGATTAATTTTCAAATTAATCTTATGTTAATTTTGACAAGCTTTATAATTGCAGCATCAACTATTAAAAAATCATTTAGTATTACAGTAAGTAAAATCATGGGGTAAATTCATTTTAAATATTAACTAACCAACCATGCTGGTTACAGCACAATATGGATGAAAATAGTGGCAAGCTATTTTCTAACTAAGTTCTCTGGGATTGAAACTTTTAATAATTTATTAAAGTTTTAATCCCATTTTATTTTTAATTTATCATCACAAAATATTTACTTTTATGATATAATAAAGCCATATCGCTATAATCATACTGAAAATTAATGCAGGAGGCGCAAAAAATGAGTGAAATCCATGAGAGTGATAAAAATGATGAGGTAGCAGTAAGAACTGAAACAGATGCTTATAAGGCAAGCAGTGATATTGGAAAAAAGCTTTATGCAGAAGAAACTTATTTTTATAAACCTTGGCAGTATTCAGATTATGAAGTGTATGCTGCTACTTTAAAAACTACATATGAAGAAATAAACATTTGGGGTAATCAGCATGCCATGATAAGGCCAGGGTGGAAATCTGAGAATGGTAAGGTTTATATTCCTAATATTTTTGCAAAAGTAGTTGGTACACATAAAAATAAAAGTATATATAGAAAAGAAATGAAGTTTCTTACACATGAACCTAATACGCTGGTTTTTATGGGATTTCCTCTTTTTTTTCAGAGAAAGCTTAAAGAAGTAAAGCGAAATTATTTTTTTAGCTTAGATATACATGGTAATATAGATAAAACAAAACTGATGTCATCAAGTTATTGGAGATATGGAAAATTAAGAATGTCTGTTCAAAACGCTATTGCAGATAGAATAATTGATTTTTGTAAGCTGCACAGATTCAAAAATTATGAAAGCTGCCTTTACGGATCTAAAATGTCAATGGTTTCTGGAGCTATGGATTTAATTAAAGGCTTTGGAATAAATATTAATCTTCCAATCAAAGCTGAAGACATAGCAAAGATTAAAGTGTTTGAAGTTTTATGTAATCTTGAAGAACCATTGCTTAAAATTATAGCTTTATTTGATTATCCAGCAAATGTTCCTAAGGTTATTGTTTATGATAATGGTATGATGAGAAATTCTAAAATTACTTTTGCTGATGCAGTAAAGCTTAGTTTTATGAGTTCTATGGGTATTGATGTTATTGTATATAGTCCTGCAGGTTTTAGTGATATTGAGGATTTTATTGATAATCGTTATTTTGATGTTCATAAGCTGGAAACGGTGGCTTATAATTTAAGATATAATAAATGGTTTTTCTTTTAGTCTACAAAAGAATTTTACCTTACGCAATATGAATATTATTACGTGGATTTCTATCTGATGTAGATTAGATATTCAAATATGTAATCATATTTGACACAATATAGATGTGCTAAATGAAGTATATATTTTGTATGAAAGGATGGTTATAATGAGGTTTAATGTTTCAGAAAGTAATAATGAAAATTTAGATTTAACAAAAACACAATATGATAATAATGAAGATATATCAAGTGCTGCTCATGAAATGGAAATTAAAATGGCAGACATAAGGAAAGAACTAGAAAGTTCTCCAGAAGTAATTGCACTATCAAAGCAGATTGATGTGAAGGATGCAAAATCCATTCTTCAATTTGGAGATGCACCTGCTAATGAAATATCAAAGTTTTCAGATAGGATACTGTATTCTATTAAATCAAGCAGCATTGAAGGTTCTAGTGATATGCTTAGGGAACTTAATAAAATAATGAAGAGATTTGATAAAGAAGAATTAAATGAAAAAACTAATGATGGATTTTTTTCAAAAATGTTTGCTGGAGGAAAAAATACTATTGATAAGTTATTTAGCAAGTATCAATCATTAGGTGGTGAAATAGATAAAATTTACAGGCAGATATCCTCTTATAAAAATGAACTTAATAAAACAAATGATTTATTAGAGGAGATGTTTAGCCAGAACTTAGGTTACTATAAGCAGCTTGAAAAATATATAATTGCTTGTAATTTAGTTATAAAAGAGATGGAAACAGAAGATTTACCATATTATCAGGAGAAAGCTGCAAGCGGAGATTCAGAAGATGTGCTCAATCTTGAAACTGTAAACAATATTATTGAAATGCTTAAGCAGAGATCTTATGATTTGGAGCTTGCAAGAATGGTATCTATGCAGACTGCACCTCAGATAAGAATAATTCAAAAGGGTAATTTTAAGCTTGTAGGTAAAATACACTCAGCTTTTATTATTACAATACCTATTTTCAAGAATGGACTTATTCAAGCTGTAACACTAAAAAGGCAGAAGCTTGTTGCGGAGTCGATGGATGCACTTGATAAAACAACTAATGAATTATTATTAAAGAATGCTGAAAATATTAAAAACCAGAGCATCCAAATTGCAAAAATTTCAGGAAATTCAGCTGTTAGGATTGATACATTAGAAAAAACCTGGGAAACTATAGTAGAAGGTATTAATGAAACAAGCAGAATTGAAGCAGAAAACAGGAAACTAAGAGAAGAAGGTTTGCAGAAGATAAATAAGATGCAGATTGATTTTATGAAGAGAATACATTAAAAAAGTGCTGGTGCACTAAGTAAATTAGTGCACCAGCACTTTTTAAAATGTTAAAACAAATTTTCTTTTTCAGGCAAAACTGTATCTACAGAGTCAACAAACCAATCCATAGTAAGTATTTGTTCGTGGGAAAGAATTTCATCTGCCTCAACCCTTATATTTCCATGCTGGTCGTAAATTGGACCTGTAAATGGGTGATATGTGTTGTTCATTATCATTCTCTTCATAAGTTCAACTAGCTTTTGCGTTTCAATAGGTACAAGCTCCTTAGAGTAAAAGATATCTACAACTCCAGCAGCAAGTCCCCACCAGAAATTTATAAGCTTTGTATTTGTGCTGAACATGTCTATTACAGTTTTAAATGTATCATTTAAAATATTCCTAATTATTTTTTCATAAAATATTCCCCACTGCCATATTGGCGTAGCTAGATATTTATCAGGTACTGATTTATCAGTATCAATACTGCACAGCATTGAATAAACTCCATAATCTGTTGAAACAGGATGAGGTACTTCAAGTGTTCTATTACAAATGATATCTGTACCAGCTTTAATTAATTTACTTCCTGCATCTGAAAATTTAACTCTGCTGTTCCATTCATTCGTCCATTCCACTTTAATTTTTGCATAAGGATTAACTATTTTAGCTCCTAGTGCAAAGGCATTGACAGAACTTATTACCTCAGGAGTCGGGCTGGTTGCAGCATATCCAATTATATCAGTTTTTGTAAGTGCACCAGCAATTATGCCTGTAAGAAACCTTGGCTCATAAGTTCGACCAAAGTAATTACTTACATGCTGATACTGATGAGCCTCTGAACAATTGAAAAATTTAATTTGAGGGTACTCCAGTGCACATTTTAATGTGGGCTTCATATAAACTGGGCTTGTGGTGAAGATTATATCATTACCCTCTTCTGCAAGTTTTTTAATATAAAAATATGCATTATCATTTTCAGGAACATTTTCTATATATGTTGAGACTAAAGCATCTCCCATAGTTTTTTCTAAATAATTTCTTCCAAGTTCATGTGCATAAGTCCATCCAGAGGTCTCTATGGTTTTAGAATATGCAAAAGCAACATTAAGCTTTTTCCTAGGAATTATAGTTGTAATTGCTGATACTACAGTATTTGTAGTGTCATCAGGAGATGTCTGAACATTTAAACTTGTATCTTTAGAAATTTGTTCTAATTCTTTTATAAATTCTTTAATTGATGTTTCAAGAACATTATCTTGTATATTCTCATTTATACCATTAATTTCAGCATATTCTATAAAAGCATCTGCAGATGTTATAGGTAATTTGCTTCCACCATTTTCACGGTATATTTTTCTAAAATTATAATATATATAAATTTCAAAATGCTTGTATTTTGATTCAAAATCAGGAATATTAGGATTATAATTATCAAGAAGATTGAGTAACTTATCAAAGCTTCCTTCTTTAGTAAACCAGATTGAATATATATCAGTTATTTTATTAAATTTTAAAAATTCATAATATATACGAATGTTCTTATCATTTTCGTCCATTTTTGGAATTAATCTAATTACATTAGCTGAAATAGAATAAGCTTTAAAATATTTAAGTACACTTACTCTTTTATTACCCTCTATAACATAAAACCAATTCAGGTATTCATAAACTTTTATACAATCTCTTATTCCTTCTGTTAAATGAGCATTACATAAATTTGACCACTTTGCTTGAAAATCAGAGTCTCTATCTATAATAGGCATAAAATTTCTTGCAAAAGATAAGCTTCTTAAATGAGAATAGGTTCCAATTATTTTTTTTAGTGGTATTTCAACAACTCCTAAATCAACTTCTGATACTATATCTGCATTCTTTACTATACCTTCAAGTGAAGGCAGATATCCAGTTTGTCCATTAGAAACATCTCTTGAGTATTCCTTTTTACCAAGACGTTTAGCGTCAGGAAAGTAATCAAATGAGTTTGAAACAATTGCCATAATATCACCTCATAATTTGATATGAATTTAAGTCACTAAACAATTATATCATAGCTGGAAGAATTTATAACGTTTTTTTGTAAAATTGCGTTTAAATTATATTTATAATAGTAAAAAATATTTAATTTTATGTACTTGTTAATAATTTTATATAATTAAAATTAAATATTAATATGAATTTTATAGAATAACTTTAAATTTTATGGTATACTTTTTTCGGATACATATATACTTTCCTCGGTCATATTTAGTTCCACTTAATTTATAAATGATAGCGGAGAGAAGATTCTTTTAGAAATCTAGTGGAACTTTGTGACCGAGGATAGTATAGTTCTAATTAATTTATAAATAATAGTGGAGAAAAGTTTTTTAAAAAAATTTATGGGAACTTTGTGACCTAGAATATTATATATTCGTCAGATTTAACTTCAGATATTTTATAAAATTAAAGGGAGAGGATATTGATTGGCTCAATATGGTAATTATATTATTTATGGAGTTATAATATTAGTTATAATTTCAATTATTGTTTCTATAGTTAAAAAAGCATTTAAATTTTTGCTTTTTATTATAGGCATTCTAGTTTTATTTTCAGCGTATAATATTTTTATAAAAGGAGTTTCACCAATAGATGAAATAAATGGTTATAAAACAGATGCTGTATATACGCAGCAAGTAATGAAATATACAGGTAAAATAAAAGATTCAGCTTCTAAGATTAAGGACAATATTACAAGTAAAAAAGTAGATTCAAACCTTATTACAACAGAAAATACAAATCTTCATAAATATGAAGATGAAGTAAAAAAACTTAAGCATACAAGTAGATTAACTTATTTTCATAACAATTATTTAACCTATGTTGATGGAATTGTTAAAAGTACAGATGGTGCAGCAGCAATTTCAAAAACTGCAAATGCTGTTGATTTAAATTCGCTTAATAATTATGCTGATAAGATGAATTCTTATCTAGACAGCCTAGTAAATTTAAAAATTAAGTAGAACTTTATGACTGAGGATAGTATAAATTGAAGATATAAGGAGTTAATTTTTTGAATATGGATTTAGGAGGCAAAATAGCATTAGTAACAGGAGGTTCCAGAGGCATAGGCAGAGCAATTTCAATATTACTTGCTGAAAAAGGTGCTAATGTTATTATAAATTATAGTAAAGATGAAAAAGCTTTATTAGAAACTGTAAAAATTATTAATGGTGCAGGCGGTTATGTTGAAAGCATAAAAGCTGATATTAGTAATTATGAAGACGTAAAGAAAATGATAGATCAAATAATTAATAAATTTGGCAAACTGGATATACTTGTGAATAATGCAGGGATATCAAAGATTGGTTTATTTTCTGATATGAGTTATGAAGAATATAACAGCTTAATTAATATAAATTTAATAGGGACATTGAACTGTTCTCATTGTGCAGTAAAATATATGATAAGACAGAAAAGCGGCAGCATAATAAATATATCATCTATATGGGGAAATGCTGGTGCATCTTGTGAAGCTATTTATTCTGCTTCTAAGGGAGCTATTAATTCTTTTACTAAATCATTAGCAAAGGAACTTGGACCATCCAATATTAAAGTAAATGCTATTGCACCAGGAGTAATTCAAACAGAAATGAATAATTGGCTTACAAATGAAGAGAAACAAGATTTAGAAAATGAAATACCACTTATGCATTTTGGAAGTCCTTTTGATGTAGCAGAATTAGCAGTATTTCTTGCTAGTGATAGTTCTAAATACATAACAGGACAAATAATAACTGTTGATGGCGGAATGATTTAGAAATGTTTTAATCTACTATCGAGAGATTATTGACATTATGGGAATTTACTAGTAAAATATAAATTGTATTAAAAATTATAGTAAAAAAGATAAAGTTTTTATTAAAACTTATTAATATTTAGGAGGTATGAAGATGGGCGGTAAAGTTAATAAAATAGATATTATTATGAATCCTAATAAATTTGAAGAACTTAAAGAAGAATTAAACAAAATTGGAATAACAGGTATGACAGTTACTAATGCATTAGGATGTGGATTGCAAAAAGGACATACAGAGTATTACAGGGGTGTTGCTGTAAATATTAATCTTCTGCCAAAAATCAAAGTTGAAATTGTAGTAGCAGAAGTTCCAGTAGAATCTGTTGTTGAAACTGCTACAAGAATATTAAGAACAGGAAATATTGGTGATGGTAAAATATTTGTTTATGAAGTTGCAGATGTAATTCGTGTTAGAACTGGAGAACGTGGCTTCGATGCAGTTGTGGACAAAAAGTAATTAATAATTATTTAGAATATATTTGCAAGGCTAAAAATAATTTGTAATCGTTATTTTTAGTCTTGCTTTTTTAGTATTAAATTATTGTAAGGGGTGGTATAATGAATTTGAATTGGAGCCTTGATGAATTGTACTCATCATTTAAGAGTGAAGAATTTAAGAAAGATTTAAGCCGATTTGATGAATTAACAAATGAATACATTAAATGGTCTGATAAAATAGTTAAAGATGAAAAGAATTTAAAGAGCAAACTTAATGAATACATAAGTAAAATGACTGAGATTAGTACAATTTCCAGCAAAATTATGATATATTCAAATCTTACATTCAGTGTAGATACAAAAAATGAAGAAGCACTAAAAAGTATGGAAATGATAGAACAAAAGCTTACACTTCTTTCTGAACCTGATGCTAAAATTCAAAGGTGGATTGGCAGTTTAAATAATCTTCAAAAGATAATTGATTCTTCTAAAAAGCTTAAGGAATATGAATTTTATTTA
>JAUZPN010000113.1 GCA_030705885.1 Bacillota bacterium
CGCCTTGAAGAAACAGAAGTCACAGATAATATACCATTAAGCAGCGGAATAGATGCAAATAAAATTAATGATATCATCACTAAAATTCAAAACACTGACAGCTATTCTAATGAACTAACTAAGGTTTCTACTAATAAAAATGCTAAACCAGTTGATGTAATACAGTATGAATCAATAGCAATGATTGTTATGTTCTCAATTCTCACAGCTTTTGAGCTGGCTCATGGTATAGTGGAAGATAAGTTAAACAACACACAATTCAGAATAAAATCAACACCTACTTTAAACATACAATATGCTCTTGGCAAAGTATTAGGTATGGTTCTTGCTATTACAGTTCAGATGTCTGTAGTAATGTTAATAAGCCATTTTGTCTTCAAAGTTGATTTTGGAAATACCTTTTATATACTCCTTATCACAATCTCTTATGGATTCACAATTGGCAGCATAGTGTTTTGTGCAGGTATCGCAGCCAAGGATCAGATGTCAATATCAAGCTTTTCTTCTTTAATACTATATGGTTTCAGCTTTTTAGGCGGGAGCTTCATGAGTGCAGACAACTTTCCAGACAGTTTGCAAATGGTTCAAAAAATAATACCAAACGGAAAAGCGATAAACTGCTACTTGAAAATATGTCAAGGCGGCACAATTTCAGATATTTACACAGACCTAATAGCACTTATTATTATAGGCTTAATATTCCTTGTAATATCATTAAACTTGTATGGTGAAGGGAGGCTTTTTAAAAATGCAGATATTAACAATGATAAAAAATCAATTAAAGCTGCTGTTTAATAACAGAATTGCAATTTTCGGAGTTATTGCAGCACCACTGCTTCTTACTTTTCTGTTTTCATTTTCATCAGGCAATGGCAAAACAAATCTATATATAACTGATTTAGATAACAGTGTTAATTCGAAGCAGCTTGTAAACATGATAAAAAATCATAAAGATATAAATGTAGTCAGCTTGTCAGAAAATGACCTAAAGAAAAAGGTTGATAACAGCAGCATTTCAATGGGATTTATAATAGATAAAAATTTTGGAGATGATTTAGTTTCCGAAAAAAAATTAGATATAAAAATGCTTGAAAATTATGAAACTGGAGATGGTGCTTTACTTGAACAAGTGGTACTAAGCGAAGCAAATACATTAAAAAAAGTAACTGCAGATTCTAAAACAATTTCTGATGGTTTAAAAATATCTAATGATAATGTGTCAAAACAATTGTTTGAAAAGATAAAAGGTAATTCAAATATATCTACGGATGAAAGATCTTTAAATAATAGTCAGAAAAAGCAGGATGCAACTACTGTTAAATTGATAGGATTTTTAGTAATGTTCCTTTGGTTTGTTATAGTTCAAGGTTTCAGAACACTTATAGAAGAAAAAAGCAATAACACTTTTGAACGAATACTAGGAACACCAACAAATTATACTAAATACTTGATATCAAAAATAGCTGCAACTTATATCTTTGGTTTGATTGTAACTGTAATTATCCTTATAGCAGGAAAGTACCTTTTCAATATAAATCTTATAACCAATCTTCCTGCAGAAGCTGTTATATTTGCTGTTTATCTGTTTGCACTAACTGGAATTATAATGATATTTGTACCATTTATAAAAAGGCAGCAAAGTTTCACAATACTTGGAGCAATACTAATGGCGCTGACAGGAATACTTGGAGGCTCCTTCTTCTCAATAGATGAAATTGCTTCTGGCACCATGAAGCTTATATCCAGATTAACCCCTGAATCCTGGGCAATAAAATCACTTAATGATGTTTTCTTTAACAGTGCTGCTATAAGTTCTGAACTGCCGGCAATTATTGTCCTTGCTGCAGCAGGAGTCTTAGGGCTTGCAATATCATATGTTTCATTAAATATTAAAATAAAAGGTGAAAAAGCATAGAGGAGGATTTAAAAATGAATACAAAAATAATTTTATATATAATCCTATTAATTCTAGGAATCTTAATTAATATCTTTATGGGCAAGCTTGTTAAAATAATATTTAAAAAGGATGGCACACTGCCAAGACTGCCACTTAGGATTTTAGGAATCTACCTTATTATAAATTCTATTTCAAATATATTTCATATTTAAGAAAACTAAAACAAGGGTACTTAATGTTATTGCCATTAAGTACCCTTGTTTTCATTAATTTAATATAAATTTTAATATAAATAAAATTTATATTAATACGATAATATTATAGAAGAACTTCAATTTTGATTTAAAGTATGTATTGCACTTTATTTATTTTTAAAATTAGTTTTTAATTATTTTTTAAATATAAATATATTTTTTATTTACATGGTAATTTTTTAGAGGATTTTTAAGTTTAATGTAGAATATGTATTATTATAAAACTTTATGTCAATATATACATTATTATAAATATATATTAACATAAAGCTCGGGGGGAATATTAATGAAAATCAACTCTTTAAAATTTAAATTATTAGGAATTACTTTTGCCGTAATGACTTTACTTGTAGGTTTAATTATCGTAAACAACATTATAAAATTTACTACATTTACAGATTCCAATATTACAAGTGATATTACTAAAAGTGATAATTTATTTAAGCTTAGGATTGATGACCTTAAGAAAAATTCTATAAATACAGCATTGCAACTATCATATAATCCTAATGTAATTAAAGCAATTGAATCAAAAGATACTCAAACAATTATAAATACTTTAAAACCTATTATAGAAAAATCAGATATTGAATTTGTAACTGTAACTGATGAAAATGGAACTGTACTTGCAAGAACTCATGAACCAGATAAAAAAGGAGATAGTGTATCAAATCAAATTAATGTTAAAACAGCACTTAATGGTACTGCAAATTCTCAAATTGAAGCAGGAACACAAGTTAAATTAGCCGCTAGGTCAGGAGCTCCAATTAAAAATGAAAATGGTAAAATAATTGGCGCAATATCGGTTGGTTATAGACTAGATACAAATAATATTGTTGATTATATAAAAACAAACTTAGGCTGTGATGCAAGTATCTTCTTAGGTGATACAAGAATTTCTTCAACCATTACTAAAAACGGTAAAAGAATAATTGGAACTAAAATCAATACCGATATTGGAAAAGTAGTATTTTCAAATAAAAAATATATAGGCAATACAAATATTAATGGAATAAATTACAATGTAGCTTATTCACCTATATTAGGAGAAAATAATAAAGTTATTGGAGTAATAGTAACAGCTAAAGATAAAACTCAAACAGATGTATATAAGATAAACTTTATTGTGAGTAGTATTGCTATCTCTTTAGTATTATTTTTAATATTTGGAATTGCTTTATATATATATATTAATATAATAATTACAAAACCTTTAATAAGATGTGTACAACACTTTAAAGATTTAGCTAAAGGTGACTTTACAAGACATATCTTAGAGAAAAACTTAAAACGTAAAGATGAAATTGGTGATTTAGCTAATGGAATTGCAACAATGAAAAAATATATGACTAACTTAATTAAAAAGGTAGTTGAGAACTCACAAAAAATTAGAGAGACAAGCGAACAACTTTCAGCTATTGTTGAAAAATTTTTATTATCATCACAGAATATAAATACATCCATTAAAAATATAAATTCTGGTGTTCAGGATACTAGTGCTGCAGCAGAAGAAATATCTGCTTCTATGAATGAAATTGATACAAGCATTAATCAATTATCAGGAAAAGCAATGGAAAGCAGCAATAACTCGAATAAAACAAAAGAGAGAGCAAATAACACACAAAATGCTGTAAAAGCATCTATGGATGATGCTAAAAATTTATTCCTAACAAAGAAAGAAAACATAAAGAAATCAATTGAACAAGGCAAAATAGTTGGAGACATAATAGTTATGGCAGATACCATAGCAGATATATCTGAGCAGACAAATTTACTTGCATTAAATGCAGCAATTGAAGCAGCAAGAGTTGGAGAACACGGTAAGGGATTTGCTGTTGTAGCAGATGAAGTAAAAAAATTAGCAGAACAATCTTCGGAAGCTGTAGATCATATAAAAAACACAATAACTCAGGTACAGGATTCTTTTAAAAATCTTTCTGATAATGCTGATGATATAGTTAATTTTATGTATGAAAAAGTAAATCCTCTGCTTGAACTTACTGTAAATGCGAATGAAGAAAACTTTAAAGATGCAGAATTTGTAAGCGGTATGTCAGAACATCTAGCTTCTATGGCTGAAGAAATTACAGCCACCGTAGAGCAAGTAAATGATGCAATTCAAAGCTTGGCTGGTAATGCACAAAAATCTTCTGAAGAAACAGAATTTATTACAAATGATATTACAGAAACATCTAAATCTATAGATGAAATAGTAAAAGCTGCTGAAAACCAAGTTGAAATAGCTGAAAAACTAAATGTAATGGTTCAGGAGTTTAAAATTTAAATTGCTCAACTCAATTTTGGAGAACACCCATAGATTTGTGTAAATCAAATCTATGGATGTTCTTTTTAGGCTTTAAATATTTTGAGTGAAGAAAAGAACATAAATGTAATAGAAATAGCTGGTATTGATCTGAAAGAAATCTATTCGCAGCAAGATTTTAAATCCTTATTGCAACATTTTGACGAAGGCTTTATATCTGTTTTACAGTTACCTTCAATGTATTCTTTAACAATAGTTTCAGCTACTTTAGTTGCACATTTCTTTAATATATCCTCTGATACTTCATTTATTCCAAAAGGAAGATCAATATCATATAATGAATCAGCTTGTACTACTAACGCTTTTAAATCAGGTATTACACCTTTCATCATTCTAGATGCACAATCAATAAAACAACCTTCAATAGAAATAACCTTACTAGCATTTTTCACTAAATTTCTTTGTCCTGCATTCTTTGTAAATGCACCTCCAAGACATATTCTTACCGTTTTATCCTGAGATAGCCTATGTGCTACCAAATTAGCCGCAAGTCTCGAAATTTCTCCACGACTGCATGCTCCTTCACAAGATAGAATTGCTACTTTAGGATGTTCACTTAAGTTTTTCTTAGCATAATCTTCGCAAAGTTGGCATTCTTCTTCTACAGTTTCAATTTTAATATTTTCGTACATTTTATTACCTCCAATTATTAAATTATTAGCCATATCTATATACTTTTATTTACATATATTAATAGGCTTTCATATATAAAGACGTTTTTCTTTTTATTTGGTCGCATTTTAAAGAAAAAGAGCCTAATATTTTTTATATTAGACTCTTTGCTTATTTACACCATTTTTTGCACAAATCATTATTCTTCTTTTTATAATTAATCACATTCCCCATAGCATCAAATTCAAAATCACAGCATTTAAAAAGCATCTTTTTCAACTTTTGTCTTCCTCTTTGTATTCTAGTTTTTGAACCTGATATTGAAATCATTAATTGCTTAGAAACTTCCTTATGCTTTTTACCATCTATATCATATAGTTTTATAGGCTTTTGGTATTTTTCTGGTAAATCATTTAATATATTTCTCAAACAATAAGCCATTTCCTTACTTATGTTATCAGATAATTCATTGCTGATAAATTCTTCTGAAATATCCCCTTCAATACCAATAGGAATCTCTCTTTTTTTTCTGTAGTAATCAATAATTGTGTTTTTAGCAGCTTTGTAGATATATGATTGTATACTGGATTTATCACTAATATTATAGAAACTTTGATTTACTTTAATAAAAACCTCTTGAAAAATATCTTCTGCATCATATTTATTTTGAACTTTATCCATAATATATTCAAGTAAGCGATTTTGATAGAGTGTCCATAATTTTTCAAACTCATCATTCATAATAACATCCTTATTAATTCTTTTTTATTATCTAAAATTTAATATTTTCCTATTTATAGAATACCATACTTTTCTTTTGAATTAAACCTATAATACTTTGATATTTATTTACCCTATTCCAACTACTCTACTTCTTCTTTCCATTAAAACTACGTCATACCATATTCCATTGCTCATCTTAGATATATTTTCTCGTATACCTATTTCTCTAAATCCACATTTCTTTCATGGGTGTGTTCATCTAAATCCGTAAGAACAAACTTACCACCTGGTTTAAGTATCCTTACCATTTCTTTTGATCTATCAACAGCTATGACTTTTAATCCCTTTTTAGGTGTAAACATAATCATCCTTCCATGAACTTAATGACCATTTAATTAAATACTAATATAGTATTTAAAAATATTGGACTTGTTCCTAATATAGATAACCAACTTCAACTATTAACTTAAACTTGCTCGATAACTCATTGAAGATTAGAGATTTTGAACAAGTTTTAATTAAGTTTTCGTATTGGTTATCTATAGGATAAAGTCCTTTTAATATTATTTCTTTAATTTAAGTTACTTTTTCTAAACATTGAGCATATGATGTAATGTTATAAGTTTATGAAAGGAATTAAAATATGTATAATGACTATAAAGCATGCCCATGTCCTTATTGCATGAGTGCATTCCGGTATGATCCATGTCCTTACTTTGATGAAATGGCAAACAGGCAGCCTGCTGCACAGTTGAAGGATTATGGTCCTCAACCATTTGTAATCAATATTGATGAAGCTACTAGCAGGAATAATAATTTTCGTACTACTTTGTGGACAGGAAGACATCTGCAAGTTACCTTAATGAGCATAAAGGTTGGTGAAGACATAGGCTTAGAGATCCATCCAAATATTGATCAATTCATACGTATTGAATCTGGTCAAGGGATTGTAAGAATGGGTTCAAGAAAAGATAATTTAAATTTCCAGAGAAACGTTTCTGATGGCTTTGGAATCATGATACCAGCTGGTACATGGCATAACGTAATAAATACAGGTAGGAGACCGATTAAATTGTATTCTATTTATGCACCACCACAGCATCCGCATGGTACAGTTCATGTAACTAAAGCAGCTGCACAAAGTGCTGAAAGAGAAGAAGTCTCTGAGTAAAGTTCTTTTGGAATAAATAGTTTAAATCATAACCACCAAATTGTGGTTATGATTTAGATACATAAATTAAAGATCTATAATCTTATTACCGATCTTATATGATAGTAATTTGATATTATCTTCAATTCTATCAATTACTTCATTAAAGACTTCATCGCTTTTTCCTGTAGGATCTTCCAAGCCCCAGTCTTCCACATACTTTGCTGGAAGGTATGGGCACACCACGTTGCATCCCATTTTAATCGCAATATCTACATTAGGAATATCCGTTAGTAGTTTAGAATACTGTGTCTTTTCCATATCTATTCCATAGCGTTCTTTTATGATTCTAACAGCATCCTGATTAATTTGCGGCTTCGTTTCTGTTCCTGCAGAATAGCTGTCAAAAACTTCACTTCCATACAATTTCCCTAATGCTTCTGCCATTTGTGACCTACAGGAATTGTGTACACATATAAATGCTACTTTAATTTTCATACTTAAACTCCTTTATTTGAATTATTCTTTGGTAATCCATTCTCATCGAAATATTTACGTTTAAAAAATAATGCACAATTTACTAACACAATCATCACCGGCACTTCGATAAGAGGGCCTATTACCGCTGTAAAAGCAACATTAGATGAAATACCAAAAATAGCTACAGCAACTGCAATTGCAAGTTCAAAATTATTACTACCCGCAGTAAATGCTATGGTTACTGTTTGATCATATTTAAATCCTAATCGGTAGGCTACATAGAAGCTGCAGAAGAATGTAATTACAAAATACACCAACATAGGGATAGCAATTCTAACTACATCTCCAGGATTGTTAACTATTTGTTGTCCCTTGGTAACAAACATTATCACAATTGTATAAAGCAATGCTATTAATGCTAAAGGAGAAATTTTAGGAATAAATACTTTTTCATACCACTCCTTTGATTTAGCTTTTATCAAGGTGAACCTTGTCAAAAATCCCGCTGCAAAAGGTACTCCTAAATAAATTAAAACACTCTTGGCCACATCCCACATCGAAACATTTACAACTTGACCACCCCATGAAAGTCCCAGCCACTTTGGTACAAGAGTTACAAAGAAATATATATATACTGTATAAAATAAAATCTGGAAAACAGAGTTAATAGCTACTAACGCGGCACAATACTCATTATCCCCCTTACCTAAAGTGTTCCAAACAATTACCATTGCAATACATGGAGCAATACCAATAATTGTTAGCCCAATAGCATAATCAGGTTTATCCCCAAGCATCAAAACAGCTAATAAGAACATTAAACTAGGTGCAATTACCCAATTCAATAATAACGAAAATGAAAATTCCTTCTTATGCGCAGCAACTTTCCCAATCTCCTCATATTTAACCTTTGCTAGTGGTGGATACATCATTATAATAAGTCCTATCGCTATAGGCCATGATATCGTTCCAGTACTTAGTCCTGCCAGTGATTTTGCAAGGCTTGGGAATAAATATCCCCCCAGAACTCCAACACCCATTGCAATGAATATCCACAGAGTTAAGAATTTGTCTAAAAATGATAGTTTTGCCTTCTTAGCATTTTCCATATCGATTCCCCCATTAAATTTATCATGTTTTATTTACATTCGCATTTAGTTTTATCTTTACAGATGCAATCATCTGTATCATTTACAATATTCATAAGAAATATTATTAATTTATTACAGTTTGAATTGTTTAAAGAATAGTAGCTCCATATTCCTTCCTTTCTACAATTAACAATTCCACATTCTATAAGTACTTTCATATGATGTGAAAGCGTGGGTTGTGTAAAATCAAAATGTTCTAGAATATCACAGGCACACTTCTCACCACAAGACAAAATATCAATTATTTTTAATCTATTAGAATCTGCAAGTGCCTTAATTACTTTTGCATTATCATCATAATTTAGTTTCATTCGATCATCTCCTATATAGATATTCATCTATATATAATATATATCAATGTCTATCTATGGTCAATATATTCTTATTCTAATAGCTCAAATTTAACATTAATATATATTGTCTTCTATATAAATTATTAAGTTCTTTTATTTTTTTAGTTATCTCAAATACACCTATAAATTCATACTCTAAAATATTTGATAATAAAAGGTAGAAAAAAGTCCCAGATTTGCTATGTTTAATTTGAACAAAAAACCAAACAAATCTAAGACTTTTTATATGGGTATTTTATTACAAAAATCATTATATTTTAGCTTTTAATTGTTATTACTAAAATATCTGTAGAAGATGTATATGTTGACCCTGTTCACTAAGTTTTATAAAGAATGTGTTTTAAATACCTTTAGACGAGTTCATTGTTATTTGTTGATTCTTATCGTAAAACAAATAATTTAATGCAGTGTTTTTACTTACATCTAAAGTTGCTAAGTGGTTGAAATAACATGATAAATAAGTTAATAAAGTATTTGAACTAACATCTAGAGCTGTTAATTGATTATTGTTACAACCCAAATAAGTTAATCCTCTATTTAAGCTTACATCTAAGGCTGTTAATTTATTAAAGGAACTATTTAAAAAAATCAATGTAGTATTTTTGCTTACATCTAAAGATGTTAATTGATTATTGTTGCAATCCAAATATGTTAATGATGTATTATTATCTATATTCAGGCCTAATATTTTATTATAAGAAAAATCCAATGTAGTTAATGCAATATTTTTACTTACATTTAAACTTGTTAATTGATTATTATTGCAGTACAAAGATTTTAAAGAAGTAAAATATTCAAGTCCATTTAAATCCTTTATTCC
>JAUZPN010000114.1 GCA_030705885.1 Bacillota bacterium
AGAATAAAAAAGATATTTTAGATGCTTGGAATCAAATATCAGAAATGTGCTCTAGTAACAAACCTGAAAAGGGATTATTTGGAATATTCCGCAGGAAATAAAATTTTAAAAGGAAATAGAATTGAAAATATTCAGCTCTATTTCCTTTCTTTTTTGATTTTTGAAGATATTTAAAGATATTCAAAGATAATTTAAGTAATTAAGAGATATGATTAAATAAATATAATAAATGAAATAATTTAAGAAAAAACATTCGTTGAAAAAATATTATTTAAAAGTATAATTATAATTAAACAAAGTCAAAGAAAGTCAAAGTCAACTATATTTTTCTTAATCACAAGGTTTAAATAAGTTTCTAAAACAAGCTTTATATTGATATAATTTAAAAATTAATTGGGACTATATAATCATGAAAAGTATAACAATTAGCTTTATTAAAGGCAGGCGATAATATATATGGCAAGATTATCAGATATAATAGAAGATTTTATTAAAGAAATGCTTCAAGAAACGCATGAAAGTGAGCTTCAAATACAGAGGAATGAACTTGCTAATCAATTCAGCTGTGCACCATCTCAAATTAATTATGTTCTTACTACTAGATTTACTTTAGATAAAGGGTATTATATAGAAAGTAAAAGAGGCGGCGGCGGTTATATTGTTATTAAAAGAGTGGAACATACTAATGATAATTCACTAATCGAATTAATTAATGATAGAATTGGAGATAATATTACTTATGACAATGCTGTTTTAATTATTGATGGACTTAAAGAATCAGGATTGATTACACAAAGAGAATCAGAGATAATGAAAATAGCTGTAAATAATAGAGTATTAGGTTCAATAGAAGATAAAAACAAAATACGATCAGAAATATTAAAAGCTATGTTATTAGTAGTAATAGGATGAGGAAGTGTCAATATGGTTTGTGATATTTGTAAAAAAAATAAAGCTACAATGCATTTAACTAAGATAATAAATAGTAATAAACAAGAATTAAATATATGTGAGGAATGTGCTAGAGAAATGGATGGCTTAAATTTCAGCGGAAATGTCAATTTATCAAATCCATTTTACTTTCAAAATATATTAGGTGGAATAATGGACTACGTAAACAAATCAGCTCAAAGTGTGAAAAAAACAGATTTAGTTTGTGAAAACTGCAAAACAACATATTCTGATTTTAAGAAACAAGGACTTTTAGGATGCAGTGAGTGCTATAAATATTTTAATTCAACAATGCTGCCAGTAATAAAAAGAGTTCAAGGAAATATTGAACATGTAGGAAAAATACCTAATAAATCAGGAAAAGATTTAATGCAGAAGAAAAAACTGATTGAATTAAAAGAAGATTTGCAAAAAGCTATTGCACATGAAGAGTATGAAAAAGCAGCAGAAATCAGAGATATGATAAGGCAGATTCAAAAATAAAGAAAGGTGGTATAAATTGTGGAGAATTGGATTATGTCAAAAAACTCGGATGAGTCAAATTTAGTACTCAGCAGCAGGATTAGGCTGGCACGAAACATTGATAAGGTACCTTTTCCGATTAGAATTGATGAAGAAAAAGGAAAAGAATTAATAAAAGATGTGGAGAATGTATTTTATATATCACCTGAAATAAAGGAGGATTACATCACCAACTATTTATGGAATCTTGATGAAGTTACAGATAACTCATTTTTAGAAAAACATCTTATTAGTCCAAGACTTATAAATAATTATAAAAAATCAGCATTTATTTTAAATAAAGACCAAACTGTAAGTATTATGTTAAATGAAGAAGATCATATAAGACTTCAATGTATAACAGCAGGATTAAATTTAGAAGAAGCCTTTAAAGATGCTAATAAATTAGACGATATTATAGAAGATAAGTTAAATTATGCTTTTGATGAGAATCTTGGTTATTTAACCGCGTGTCCTACAAATTTAGGTACAGGGCTTAGAGCTTCTGTTATGATTCATCTTCCAGTATTATCTATGAGCAAGGAAATAACTCAGCTTTATAATGCAGTTACACAGATAGGTATGACTATAAGGGGATTATATGGAGAAGGATCTAATGCAGATGGAAATGTTTATCAAATTTCAAATCAAATAAGTTTAGGAGTAACTGAAGAAGAAATAATTAATAATATTAATGCAGTTGTAAACCAGATTATTAATCAAGAAAATATAGCAAGGGAACATTTGCTTAAAAATCGTAAATATGAACTTGAAGATAAAATATTTAGATCACTTGGTATTTTAAAGTCCGCAGTGCTTATGAATTCAAAAGAATGTTTAAGTTTATTATCAAATGTAAGAATGGGTATAGAAATGGGAATAATTAATGACATAAGCAGCCAGACAATTAATGAATTGTTTGTAAGTCTGCAGCCTGCAACATTACAGCTATTAGTAAATAAAAAACTTAATGATAAAGAAAGAGATTTAGAAAGAGCAAAGCTTATAAGAGAAAAATTAAAATAAGAATTGGGAGATGATATTATGTGGTTTCAGAGATTTACTGAGAGAGCACAGAAGGTAATTTACTATGCTCAAGAGGAAGCTCAAGCACTTGAACATGGATATGTTGGAACAGAACATATCTTGCTGGGACTTCTTAGAGGAGAGGATGGAGTACCTAAACAATTATTGAATGTTCAGGGAGTTGAAATTAATAATGTACGAACATTAATTGAAGAATATGAAGGAAGAGGAGATACTGGTTTCTATAAAAGTGAAATACCACTTACACCAAGAACAAAAAGATTACTAGAAATGAGTTTAGCTGAGGCTAGAAATTTAAACCATAATTATGCAGCTCCTGAACATATTTTATTAGCTCTAATTAAAGAATCAGAAGGAGTCGCATTTACTATACTAAGCAATTTAGGAGTAGATTTTGACAAGCTTGCAAAAGAATTAATAGAAGGATTGACAGGAGCCGAAATAAAGAAGACAAGTACAGTTTCAAATAAAAAAGTATCAGCTGCTACTCCAACTATTGATCAATATGGAAAAGATTTGACAAAACTTGCTGAAGAGGGAAAATTAGATCCTGTTATAGGCAGAGAACAAGAAACTCAAAGGCTTCTTGAAATTTTGTGCAGAAGAATTAAGAATAATCCATGCCTTATTGGAGATCCTGGTGTAGGTAAGACAGCTATAGCTGAGGGGCTTGCCCAAAAAATAATTTCTGGAAATATTCCAGAATTGTTAAAAGAAAAAAGAGTTGTAACTATGGATATGTCTTCTATGGTTGCAGGATCAAAATATAGAGGAGAATTTGAAGAAAGACTCAGAAAAGTTTTAGATGAAATGAAAAAAGCTGGAAATGTAATAATGTTTATTGATGAAGTTCATACTATAATTGGAGCTGGAGGAGCTGAAGGTGCTATTGATGCATCTAATATATTGAAGCCTGCATTAGCTAGAGGAGAGATTCAGTGTATTGGAGCAACGACTATAGATGAATATAGAAAATATATTGAAAAAGACTCTGCACTTGAAAGAAGATTTCAGCCAATTACTGTAGGAGAACCTACAAAGGAAGAAGCAGTACTAATCTTAAAAGGTCTTAGAGATAAGTATGAAGCACATCATGGAGTTAAAATAACTGATGATGCATTGGAAGCAGCAGTAAACTTATCTGATAGATATATTTCTGACAGGTTTTTGCCAGACAAGGCCATTGATTTAATGGATGAAGCAGCAGCAAAACTTAGAATAGAAAGTTTAACAGCACCTCCAGACTTAAAACAAATAGAAAAGCAATTAGAAGCTACTACAAAGAAAAAAGAAGATGCAATCAGCATACAGAACTTTGAAAAAGCAGCGTCATTAAGAGATGAAGAGAAAAATTTAAAAAATAAGCTGGAAAATTTGAAAAGTGATTGGAAATCTCAAAATGATGTATCCACTGGAACTGTTGGAGAGCCCGAAATTGCAGCTATAGTGTCTAGATGGACTACTGTACCTGTTGAAAAACTTACAGAAAAAGAATCAGAAAGACTTCTTAACTTGGAAGAAATTCTTCATAAAAGGGTAGTTGGTCAGCATGAAGCTATAAAATCTGTAGCTAGAGCAGTTAGAAGAGCAAGAGTAGGATTAAAGGATCCAAAAAGACCTATTGGCTCATTCATATTTTTAGGACCAACAGGAGTTGGAAAAACAGAGCTTTCAAAAGCATTGGCAGAAGCAATGTTTTCAGATGAGAAAAATATAATTAGAATTGATATGTCAGAATATATGGAGAAACACACAGTTTCAAGGCTTATTGGATCTCCTCCAGGATATGTTGGATTTGATGAAGGTGGTCAGCTTACTGAAAAAGTAAGAAGAAATCCATATTCAGTAATTCTATTTGATGAAATTGAAAAGGCTCATCCAGATGTATTTAATGTATTACTGCAAATTTTAGAAGATGGAAGATTAACAGATGGAAAAGGTAAAGTTGTAGATTTTAAAAATACCATTATTATTATGACTTCAAATGTTGGTGCAGGTACTATTAAAAAACAGAAATCAATGGGTTTTGCTTCATCAAATGAAAAAGTTCAAGAAACTGAATATGAAAAAATGAAAGAAAATATATTAGAAGAATTAAAGCTGACATTCAGACCAGAATTTTTAAACAGAATTGATGATATAATTGTATTCCACCAGTTAGAAGAAAAAGATTTAAAACAAATTGTTAAATTAATGCTTAAGTCTGTTGAAGATAGACTTAAGGAACAGGATATTTTTGTTTCCTTTGATGAGGGATGTGAAGAACTTCTTACAAAGGAAGGCTTTGACCCTAGCTATGGAGCAAGACCTCTAAGAAGAACAATAACAAAAACTGTTGAAGATAAGCTTTCAGAAGAAATATTAAGCGGTAATGTAAAAAACAGCGATAAGATACTAGGAACAGTAGATAACGGTAAATTAGCATTTACTAAAATATAAGTAAAATCAGCACATAAATTAACTGTAAAAAGCTAATTTATGTGCTATAATTTTATAATAGGGATATTTTATTTTTATGAAAGGATGATTTTTTTGGTTAACAATGTTAGTAACTCTAAAAGAAAAATTTTTACACATAAAGTTATTATTATTTTAATAGTAGTACTATTTTTTATCGCAGTCATTGGAGGAATAATAGCAATTAAATTAACAGCACCAAAGGCTGGAGATCCCAAAAACGTGCTAGATAAATATATTAGCAGCTGGGATAAAAAAGACTATAATTCTATGTATGTTTTCTTATCGACGGATTCTAAGACTAAAATTAATAAAAATGATTATTATAGTTTAAATAATGGTATTTATACAGATATAAGTGCTAATAATATTAAAGTAACTGCAAATTATCCTAATGACTTTGATGCTAAAAAAAATAATCAAATACATATTCCAATAAGTGTATCTTTGGACACAGTAGCTGGTTCTTATAACTATACTTATGAAATAAATCTAGTAAAAGAAAATGTTAAAAAACAAAAAAAGTGGTATACAAAAATTGTAGAAAAAATAAGGGGAAAAGAAACTGAATGGTGTGTAACATGGAATAAAAAAATGATTTTTCCTCAACTTGAATCTGATGATAAGATTATAGTAGATCATCCAAAAGATCTTAAAGCAAAACGTGGTGAAATAAGAGATAGAAATGATAAACCACTTGCAGTAAATGCAGAAGTGGTATCTATTGGTGTAGTTCCCCAATCATTAACTGCAGATGCAAAATCACAGCTCGCAAATATTCTTGGAATTTCAGTTAATCAAATTGATAGTAAATTAAGTGCTTCTTGGGTAAGATCAAATCTTTTTGTTCCAATACAATCAATTTTAAAAGATAAAACTGATTTAATAAAGCGGGCAGTAGCACTACCAGGTGTACAAAAACAAGATGTGAATGGAACAGTTAGAACTTATCCTCTTGAAGAAGCTGCAGCTCATTTAACAGGTTATGTTGGAACAATAACAGATAAAGAGCTTGCTGATAAAAATAATGTAGGATATTCTAAAGATGATGTAATTGGTAAAGCTGGCCTAGAACAAGTGTTCGAAAAAAGGCTTAGAGGACAAAATGGTATAGCAATAAGTACAGCAGATGCAAAGGGTAACAAGAAGGTCACCATATTGCGGAAAGCTGGAAAAGATGGAGAGGATATAAGGCTTACTATTGATTCTGATGTTCAGCAATCAATATATAATCAAATGAGTGGTGATGCTGGAGCTGCTGTGGCAGTTCAGCCTAAGACTGGAGAAGTATTAGCTTTAGTAAGTACACCAGCATATGATCCAAACTTTATTAATAATGGTATGTCAAATGCAGAGTATAATGAACTAAACAGTGACCCTAAAAAACCATGGACTAATAAATTTACAAGTGCATACTCACCAGGGTCTACATTTAAAATGATTACTGCAGCTATAGGATTAAAAACAAGTAAACTTGATCCAGCTAAGGAAGAAGACATAAAAGGTAAGACATGGCAGCCATCTGATGGCAGTTTCGGAAGCTATGCAATAACACGTGTTGATGATCCAGGAAAGCCAGAAAACCTTCTAGATGCTTTTGTATATTCAGATAATATTTATTTTGCTAAAACAGCATTGGCTATTGGAAAAGATGATTTTACAAAAGAAGCTAAAAACTTTGGATTTGGAGAGGATATTCCTTTTGGTTACCCAATGCAGAAATCACAAATTTCAAATGACGGTACTATAAGTAAAGCTACTCAACTGGCTGACAGCGGATATGGACAGGGACAGATACTTATGACTCCTCTTCATTTGTCAATGATATATAGTTCTTTAGTAAATGATGGCAATATTTTAACTCCAATATTAGAAACTAAAGATAGGTCAAGTACTCCAAAGATATGGCACGAAAATGTATATTCAAGTGATATTTCAAAAACCATTTTACAGGATTTGACTCAAGTTATAGAAAACCCAGCAGGTACAGGACATGCTGCACAAACTCCAGGTGTAGCACTTGCAGGTAAAACAGGTACACCACAAATTCAGCAGGTTCAAAATGATGTAAATGGAAAAGAAAATGGCTGGTTTACAGTAATGAATACAGAAAATCCAAAACTTGAAGTAACTATGATGATTGAGGATGCAAAGGACAAAGGCGGTAGTGCATATGTTGTACCAAAGGCGGCTAATGTTATGAGACAGTTTTTGAAATAAAGAATAATCTTACTTAAAATCAATTGACATAACAATAAAAAAATGATATTATCTAATAAAATTAAATAAGTCTTCAGGGCGGGGTGTGATTCCCCACCGGCGGTTATAGCCCGCGAGCCGTAAGGTATGATTCGGTGAAATTCCGAGGCCGACAGTAAAGTCTGGATGAAAGAAGAAAATCAAAATAATTAATAATTGTTTAATGATGGTTATTTGCCATATTAAATTAATATGATAATTAATTTGTTTAAGCAAAAAGTTCTGAAGTTTTCAGGGCTTTTTATTTTGCGTAATAGGTGGTGTTTTAATGGAAATAAAATATATGCAAAGAGCATTAGAATTAGCTAAAAAAGGAGCAGGATTCACAAATCCAAATCCTTTAGTTGGTGCTGTCATAGTAAAGGATGGAAGAATTATAGGAGAAGGATATCATGAAGTGTATGGCAGCAGTCATGCAGAGGTTAATGCCTTTAAAAATGCTGTTGAAGATGTAAAAGGAGCGGATATGTATGTTACTTTAGAACCTTGTTCACATTATGGGAAAACTCCGCCATGTGCTGATGCTATAGTGAAAAAAGGTATAAAAAAAGTAATCATTGGGTTAAAGGATCCAAATCCTCTCGTATCAGGCAGAGGCATTAATATACTTAAAGAAAATGGTATAGAAGTTATTACTGGTGTATTAGAAGAGGAGGGCAGAAAGCTTAATGAAATTTTCTTGAAATACATAACTACCAAACTTCCATTTTGTATTCTTAAAACAGCAATGACTTTAGATGGCAAAATTGCTGCATATACTGGTGATTCTAAATGGATTACTAATGAAATGTCCAGAAAATATGTACATGAATTAAGGAATAGAGTTTCTGGAATAATGGTAGGTATAGGAACTGTACTGCAGGATAATCCTTACTTGACAACAAGATTGGATAATGGTCAAGGAAGTGATGCTGCTAGAATTATTGTAGACAGCAGAGCTACAATTCCTTTAGAGGCAAAGGTACTGAATGTAAAGTCTAATGCAGAAACTATAATTGCAGTTACAGAACTTGCGGATAAAGAAAAAATAAAGAATTTAAGAGATAAGGGAGCTGTTGTCATTGTATTGCCTCTGAAAAAGAATAAAGTTAATTTAAATTTTCTCATGAAAACATTAGGTGAAAGAAAAATTGACAGTGTTCTTTTAGAGGGCGGCAGTACTTTAAATTATAGTGCTTTAATGTCTGGTATTGTTGATAAAGTTAATGTTTTTATTGCACCTAAGATAATTGGAGGCAGTAATGCTAAAACTTTTGTTGGAGGAGACGGAATATCACTAATGAAAGACTCTATTATTTTAAATGATATTGAAACACATAGATTTGGAGATGACATTATGATAGAAGGATATTTGGGCAATAAGAAATAAACAAGCAGGGGACGGTTAACAATTTTGAGTAAGGAAGAAATAACATTATGATAGAGGATATCTGGGAAAGGAGAAATAATATTAATGTTTACTGGATTAATAGAAGAAGTTGGTAAGGTTCAATCTATATCAAAAACTGATAAATCAGCACAGATTCAAATTAAAGCAGATAAAGTATTAGAGGATGTAAAAATTGGAGATAGTATAAGTACTAACGGGATATGCCTTACAGTAACTGAATTTAGCAGAAATTATTTTACGGTGGATGTGATGGCAGAAACTATTAGAAGAAGTAACTTGAAAAATCTATCTATAAATGACGAAGTTAATTTAGAAAGAGCATTAAAAATTGGAGACAGACTAGGCGGACATATGGTAAGCGGACATATAGATGGTGTTGGTGTCATTCAAAATTATGAAAATGAAGACAATGCAGTTTGGATTACAGTATCAGCCGATTCAGAAATACTAAGATATATTGTTAAAAAAGGCTCTATTGCAATTGATGGTGTAAGCCTTACGGTTGCATATGTTGATGATAATAAATTTAAAGTATCTATAATTCCTCATACTAAATACATGACTACATTACTTAGAAAAAAGATTCAGACTGAAGTGAATTTGGAATGTGATATGATAGGTAAATATGTTGAAAAGTTCTTAAATAATAAAGAAAATAAAACAGAGAAAAGCAAAATAGACTTTAATTTTTTAAACAGAAATGGATTTGTTTAATGAAAGGGTGAGGTAAGTAATGTTTAAATTTAATAATATTAAAGAAGCAATAAATGATATTAGAGAAGGAAAAATGGTAATCGTAATAGATGATGAGGACAGAGAAAACGAAGGTGATTTGCTTATGGCAGCAGAAAAAGTTACACCGGAAGCTATTAACTTTATGGCTAAGTTTGGCAGAGGGTTAATCTGTATGCCTGCAGATGGTGAAAGATTAAAGGAACTTAATATACTTCCTATGGTAGAGAGAAATACAGAGTCACAGCAGACAGCATTTACAGTTTCAATAGATGCTTTTGAAACAACTACAGGTATTTCGGCTTTTGAGAGG
>JAUZPN010000115.1 GCA_030705885.1 Bacillota bacterium
CCTAAAATAGAATCCATATTTACATTAACTGCTGACTTAAAAATATTTTTATCTATATCAGGATTATTTTTTTTCATTTCTTTTATCATTTCTTTTATCTCATATCTCTTATTTCCAATTTTCTTTGCTGCAACCATACATGCACAGTTCAATGGCCAAATTCCATTATTTTGAGTAAATCTTTCAATATATTCCTCATTAATATAGTATAGTGGTCTAATAAGTTCCATATTTTCATAATTATCTGCTTTAAGTTTTGGCAGCATGGTTTTAAAATTACCTGAATAAAGAACATTTAATAAAGTAGTTTCAATAACATCATTAAAATGATGACCTAAAGCAAGTTTATTACATCCAAGTTCCTGAGCCTTGCCATACAAAGCTCCTCTTCTCATTTTTGCACATAAGAAGCATGGATAATCCTTTGCAATCCTATCAACAATTTCAAAAATATCTGATTGAAATATGGTAATAGGAATATTCAAATACTCGCAATTTTCAATTAATAGTTGTTTTATATTCGGATGATATCCTGGATCTGCTACAATAAATTCAAGTTCGAATTTTGTATTTCCATACTTTTGAAGCTGCTGAAATAATTTTGCCATCAGCATACTATCTTTTCCTCCAGAAATAGCAACTGCTATTTTATCACCTTCATTTACTAAATTATAATCCTTCAGTGCTTTAATAAATTTTGACCAAATATGTTTTCTATATGTGGTAGTTATACTTCTTTCAATTTCTTTTAATGGTTTTCTTTCATCAAAAGGAATTAAGACATCACAGCCATTTCCTGCAGTACCACTCATTTTGCTTCCTCACTTCCTATCTAAACTGAAATTCTATTGCAGCCTGTTTTAACCTTTCTTCCTGCTTATCCCAAGCTAAGCCAGCTTTTTAACTTTTTTCTGAATAAACGTTTCTATTCTCTTAACTGCTTCAATAATACTTTCTGTAGATGATGCATAACATGCTCTCACAAAACCCTCTCCACATTCACCAAAAGCATTTCCTGGAATAACTAAAACTTTTTGATCTACAAGAAGTTCTTCACAAAACTCTTCTGATGTCATATTAGTTGATTTTATACATGGGAAAACATAAAATGCACCTAGAGGTTCAAAACATTCAAGTCCCATTTTTCTAAAACCATTTACTAAAATTCTTCTTCTTCTATTATATTCATTAACCATTTCATTAACATCTTCATCACTATTTCTAAGAGCTTCAATTGCTGCAAATTGTGAAGTTGTTGGTGCACACATAATTGCATATTGATGAATTTTTTTCATAACATCTATTAAAACTGGATGAGCACAAACATATCCAAGTCTCCAGCCAGTCATTGCAAAAGCCTTTGAGAATCCATTTATAACAATAGTTTTATCCTTCATTTCAGGAAAACTTGCAATAGAAACATGTTTTTTCTCATAGGTTAATTCTGAATATATTTCATCTGAAATTACAATTATATCCTTATCTTTAAGAACCTGTACAATTTCTGATAATTCTTCTCTTGTCATTATAGCACCAGTTGGATTATTAGGAAATGGTATTATAACAACTTTAGTTTTGGGAGTAATTGCTTCCTCAAGTAACTTTGGTGTAAGCTTAAATTCATCTTCTGCCCTTAATTCTATAGTTTTTGCTGTTGCACCAGTAAAAGCAGTACACCCTTTATATGCTACAAAACTAGGTTCGGGTATAATTACTTCATCACCATGACCTACTAAAGCTCTAAGTGCAATGTCAATACCTTCACTTCCTCCAACTGTAACTATTATCTGATTATCAGGACTATACTCAAGTTTATATTTTCTCTTCAGATATTCAGAAATTTCTTTACGCAGCTCTGTATAACCTGCATTTGATGAATAATGTGTATGACCTTTTTCTAATGAATAAATACCAGCTTCTCTTATATTCCATGGAGTTACAAAATCAGGTTCACCAATACCTAAAGATATTGCATCTTTCATTTCATTTATTAAATCAAAGTACTTCCTGATACCAGAAGGAGGTACTTGAGCAACATATTCTTTAACGAAATTTTCTAATTTCATATAAATATATCCTCCCTGTCATCCCTTTGCTTTTCTTCAAAAATAACTCCTTTATCCTTATACTTCTTAAGTACAAAATGTGTAGCAGTGCTTAAAACACATTCCTGTACTGCTAACTTTTCAGCTACAAAAAGTGCTACCTCTTTCATTGTTTTACCTTCAACTATAACAGTCAAATCAAAACCTCCAGACATTAAATAACATGATTTAACCTCAGGAAACCTATATATTCTTGATGCAACCTTATCAAAACCTTCGCCTCTTTGTGGAGTAACCTTTACTTCTATAAGTGCAATAACACTCTCTTTACTAGTATTTTCCCAATTAATAAGTGCACTATATTCTACTATGGTTTTTTCGTCTTCATATTTTTTAATTGCATCTGTTACCTCTTTTTCAGTTTTGTTTGTCATTGAGGCTATTTCTTCTGCTGTGTATTTGCAATTTTTTTCCAAAATCTCAAGAATTTCTTCCATATTATAAAATCCTCCTTAAAAAATAAAATAAAAAACTCCTCAATCCCATAAAGGGACGAAGGAGAATATTCGCGGTACCACCCTAATTAATGCTTATAAAAGCATTCACTCATAAATGAAACTAAATAATTTCACTCCCCTGTAACGTGAGGTCACGTCGTTCTCTAACTTGAGATATACAATCCTCAACTGCAAAATTTCACTAAATGCACTCAAGAAAAATATAAATTATCTCATTTCTCAATAAGAAATTCAAGGACTGCTTTCAGCTATTTAATATTGCTGCATTTTCACCAACTAACAGCTCTCTTAAAATATTTTTATAGCATACTCTTCCTATCATTATTTTTATTTTTTAATACAATTTTATATTATTATACTAAATGTAAAATTAAAAAGCAACAGCTTTTAGAAAAATTTAATAGTATAGTCATCCTTTAGGTTTAAAAATTAATGAAGCAATAAATCCAAAAATTACTGCTGAAGATATTCCACCGCTGGTTATCTCAAATATACCTGTTATAAGTCCTATAAATCCATCTCTTTGGGCTTCTACTATGGCTCCCTTGACTAAAGAATTGCCAAAGCTGCTTATAGGTATACTAGCTCCTGCTCCTGCAAATTTAACTAAAGGATCATAAAGTCCTAATCCTCCTAATATGGCACCTGTAACAACTAATGTACAGGTAGTGTGAGCAGGTGTTAATTTAAATACATCCATTAATATTTGACCTATTACACATATTAATCCGCCAATAAGAAACGCCCATAATATTTTATCCATTTTATTTTTCCTTCTTTCTACATCTCTATAGATACTGCATGTGCTACACCTGGAATACTTTCTTTTTGCTGATATGACATTGGAGACATTAATGCTCCTGTAGCAATAATAAGTATTTTTTTTATTTCATTTTTTCTCATTCTATTTAAAAAATGCCCATATGTTACTGAAGCTGAACATCCACATCCGCTTCCTCCTGCAAATACCTGCTGATCTTTACCATATATCATCATTCCGCAATCCATAAATATATTATCAGGCATATTAAATTTTTCTTTTTTAAATAACTCCTTTACCATATCAAATCCTACACTTCCTAAATCTCCTGTTGCTATCACATCATAATATGATGGCTGTATATTTAAATCTTTAAAGTGTGTAATAATAGTATCTGCTGCTGCAGGTGCCATAGCTGCTCCCATATTGAATGGATCTGTAACTCCTAAATCAACAACTTTTCCTATAGTAGCAGAAGTTACCTTTGGCCCATTACCGTTTTTTGCAATTACTGCTGCTCCTGCACCAGTAACAGTCCACTGTGATGTCGGCGGTTTTTGACCTCCATATTCAGTTGGGTATCTAAATTGTTTTTCAGCAGCTGCATTGTGACTTGATGCTGATGTAATAATATAATCAGCACCTTTAGTATCAACAATGTAAGATGCTATGGCAAGTCCTTCCATAGAACTTGAGCATGCTCCAAAAATTCCTATATAGGGTATTTCAAGAGTTCTGGCTGCAAAACTGCTGGTTATTATTTGATTCATTAAGTCACCACTTATAAAAAATTGAATGTTTTCTTTTTTTAAATTTGCTTTTTTTATTGCTTCATTACATGCATCTTCTAATAATATTTTTTCTGCCTTTTCAAAGCTGTCCTGACCAATCCATATATCATCATGCAGTATATCAAAATCCTTCGCTAAATTTCCCTTTGCTTCAAATGGTCCTCCTACTGCAGCTGATGATATAATAACTGGTTTTGAGTTAAAAATCCAAGTTCGTCCTTTAAGCATTTACATCCCACCTAACCATATTATAGACATTTTTATAATTGCAACTACAAATGCTGAAACTACTCCAAATGTTATTACTGCACCTGCTATTTTAAACATATTTCCTCCTACTCCAAGTACATATCCTTCTGTTCTATGCTCAATAGCAGCTGATGCTATTGAATTAGCAAATCCAGTTACAGGAATAGAAGTACCAGCTCCAGACCACTGTGCAATTTTATCAAAAACTCCAAGTCCTGTTAACAATACAGATATAATAATTATTACTGCTGAAGTTGGATTACCTGCATCCTCTTTTTTAAAATGAAAATAATTAATAAAAACAGCCTGCAATATCTGTCCAAAAGCACAACTTGCACCTCCCACTAAAAATGCTCTTATACAATTTTTAAAAACCGGTCTTTTAGGTTCTTTCTCCTTAGCTAATTTTTGATATTCAAGCTGTTTTTTTGATTGATTTTTGCTAGCCACATTAACACCTTCCATATTAAAGTTATTTATAAGTTTATTTTTTCACTTATTTTACTTTTCATTCATAAATACATATAAATTTTTTATATATACTTTATTTGAACACACTTATTCCCATATAATACAAAATGAACTGTAAAAACAAGAATTTCTTCAAGTTTTACAGTTCATTTTGTAATATTTAATATTTTTTAATTACAGACCATGTTTTTACTCCAGCAATTCCATCTGAATCTAATCCATTTGCACTTTGAAATGCTTTAACAGCTTTTTGGGTATTAGTTCCAAATATGCCATCAATAATACCAGCAGAATAACCTGCATTATCAAGCAGTGCCTGCAACACTTTAACATCTTCTCCTGTCGATCCAAATGCAAGTAATGTATGCAGATTTTGAAAATTATTTTCCACTTCTTTATTAAGTGCATTCATTGTTATAGGTCCATCAATTCCATCAACAACTAAAGCTTTTTTAGATTGGAAATTTTCAACAGCATTTTTTGTAGCATTTCCAAAAATACCATCAATTTTGCCAGCACAAACTCCTGACTTAGCAAGTAGTTTTTGTAAAATTCGAACTCCCTCTCCAGTATCTCCAAATTGCAAAATAGGATACAAATTATTATTACCTATTACAACATCATTAGCACTTCCAGTTCCATTAATGAATTTAGTTAAATCTGATTCTAATCCATAAAATACATTCAAATCCACAGCATCACTATCTATCCCTGAAACTGTTCCTTTATCAGTATATTGTAAAAAAGTCCATCTGTTCCATCCTGCTGTATCTTCCGGCACATTAACATCATATCTAGCAAACCATAAAGGGATATTTGAAAATATATTTTCTATATAATTAATTGAAAAATTTAAATAGGTATAAATTATTGTTTGTAACCCTGTTTCTTGCTTCACAACACTGATAAAACTCTGTATCCAATCAGATATCTGCTGATTATTAAGTCCTTCATTAACTTCTATATCTAGTACAGGCGGTAAGTCACCTTTTTGAAACCCATTCATGCTTTTTACTGAATTCACAAAAAATACAGCTTCCCTGCTTGGATCATTATAAGGTCTTGCAAAATGATATGGCCCAGTTATTATACCATTTGCCTTTGCATTTTCATAATTTGATTTAAAAAAGCTGTCAACAAATGTACATCCTTCAGTTGACTTTATAAATACAAATGAATATCCTGCATCTTTTACAAGTTTCCAGTTAATGTTTCCATTATGATTAGAAACATCTATTCCTCTTAAATTATCTAAATTAATTGGCTGCATATTATTCACCTCCCCACAATTATATTATTTGCATAACTGTGAAAAGTTACTATAATATATTAACTAAATAAAGAACTTAAAAATCCTTTTTTCTTCTTTTTTTTCTGTATAATATCACTTTTATCATTTATAACAGATTTATTTTCAGGATTTATTTCAAGAATTCTATCAATAACAATAAGAGCTTCATCATATAGTTCTTTTTGTTTTAAAATATTTAATTTTAAACAAAGTACATCTTCATTGTTTCCATCTAGTTTTAAAGCAGCTGTACAGTTTTCTTCAGCTTCATTTAACCTTTTCATTTTGTATAATGCCCATCCTTTGTTTTCATATGCTGCTGCTGAATCAGGAAAAGACTTAAGAGCATCATCACATACTTCTATACATTTGTGATAGTTTTTAAGACAATAATGTGAATAACTTAATGCAATAAAATGGTTAGAAACAGATGGATCCATTTCTACTGCTTTTTTTAGATATTCAGATGCTTCTTTATACTCTTTCATACTATTTAAAACAGATCCTGCTGAATAATAGTAACCTGCAAAGTTTGAATCTGCATCTATTGCATTCTTATATTCCTCTAATGCTTCTTTTAATTTTGACTCATTTCTAAGTATCTGACCTTTTAAAGCATAAAAATTATCAAGACCTTCATCATATAATTCTAAAGACTTATTAATGACTTCTAAAGCTTCCTCTGGTTTTTCCAAAAAAATATTACATTGAGCTACATAATAATTTGCAATATTTTCAATAGAACATTTATATTCTATTGATTTATTAAATAAAGCAAGTGCTTCATTATAATTTTTTTTAGAATAATAGCATAGTCCTTTACAATAGTATGCATCACCATTTTTTTCATCATTATTTATAGCAGTATCACATAATTCAATTGAATCATCATACTTTCTCATAAGGCGGAAAACGACTGCCTTCTCACAATATAACCTTGAATCAGTAATACCTAATTCACTTGCTTTATTGAATACATAAAGTGCATTATCATAAAGTCTGACATTTATTAATGCTTTCATTTTAATAATATATGCTTCTGTCATATACTGATTTATTTCTAATGACTTTTCACAAGCACTTAAACATTCTTCATAAAGTTCTAATTTTAAAAGAGCTTCTGCCTTATTTTTATAAGCATATGACATGTGCGGATCCAGCTCAATTGCTTTTTCAGCACATTCAAGTGCTTCATTGTATCTTTTAAGCTTAGACAGTACAAAAGACTTATTATTATATGGAACAGATGCTTTTTCATTTATTGAAATAACCTTGTTATATTGAACAAGCGCTTCGTCATACTTCTCTAAATCATCAAGAATTGAAGCTTTATAAAAATTAAGCTCATAATTATCTGGATATTTTTCTAATGATTCTAAAATCGTATTATAAGCAAGCTCCTTCTTATTAAGACAAAGAAGTACCTGGCATAAAAGATGATACATTTTTTCATTGAATTCACCTTTCTGCTTAAGTTCATTTAATACTTCCAAACTTTCATCAGTCTTTTCTATTCGTAAAAGTATTTTTGCAAGCTTATATTGAAGATCACCATTTTCTGGATTTCCTTTAACTTCAGATCTAAGTTTATCAACAGAAAATTTATATGCAGAGGTAAGCATATTCTTTGTTTCATTGTCATATTCATTTAGATCTCCAAATTTTTCAAGATACTCTATTGTATCTTCAAACTTATCAAGGCATAAGCTGCACTTTCCTAGATAGTATAGGGTACCTACTGATTCCGGTTTACAGCTAAGAGCATTCTTAAAATTTTCATAAGATTCTTCAAGCCTAGACTGTTTTAAATAAATACTGCCAAGAAAAAAGTAAGCATTTAAATCATCAATATGTGATTCAAGTAAATTTTTAAATAAACTTTCTGCCTCATTATGACTTCCTTTTTCAATAAAATATCTGCCTCTAAGTATTATAAAATCAATGCTGTCAGGACATATTTTCATCATTGCATCAATAGATGTTTTTACTGTATATAAATCAAAACCCTCTAGTGCTGATGAAGCTTTATTATATTCAGAAATGAATTCATCCTGCTTTCCATTCTCACATTTTATTAATTCTTCATAATGAAATGAACCTTTGCTCCCAATTTTATACATAACAAAATCAATAAAATTTTTAGCAAAACTTTCATATAATCTTTCTTTCTTTGATGTCCATGAAAAATAGCTGTCAAATAAGTTCCATACTTCGTATGTAATATTATAGTCATTCATTAAAAACTCTAAAATTTTATAGCTTACTTCCTTAGATGAATCAATATTACAGCATATGTCTCTATCCAAAATAGCTTTCCATGACTCTAAGTCAAGACGTTTTTCATAACAATTATAAATAGCTTTGAAGTCTTCCATAAAACTATCTATTGGAGATAAACTTTTCTCCTCTTTTTCCTTTGAATATTTAATTGCCTGTTCATAGAAGTCTCTTAATTTTTGAAACCCTTCTGGATCATTTTCTGGAGAAAATTTTGTTAACAATTTAGAATATGCATTTCTAATTACCTTTGCATCTTTTGTAGGTTCAATTCCTAGAAATTCAAAACATTCCATCAAAAATCCCCCCCATCTATACTATCAAATATTTCTTTTATTTTATTCCTTGCTTCTTCTATTTCCTTTAAATCTTGTTTTTCAAGAACTTCTTCAAACTTTAAAATAAGCTGAGATATTTCCTGCCTTATCTCGCCTACATTTTCCTCATAAAGTCTTTCTCCTCTAGAAATAATAAGCTTGTTTTCATGATTTTCCCGTGGATGTATCTTTAAGCTTGAAAGAGTCTCTAATCGTCTAGCAACTTCTTCTTTAGTCATACTTCCAGGATTTTTTTCAATTATCATACTCTTCTTTATTCCAGTAGACAGTACTTTAACTTCAACCTCTAATATTCCATTAATATCATAGGTATATCTTACATCTACACCTTCTTCTCCTGAAGGTTTAGGTGCAATCGGAATATTTATTTCACCTAAATAAATATTATCTTTTGATAATCTTGATTCTCCTTGAAGAATAGGAATATTAAGAGACTTTTGATTATCATATATTGTATATAATCTTTCAACTTTACTTACTGGAATTGTAGTATTTCTTTCGATAATAGGCAGAAAATAACCTGTTTCATAATATCCGCCATTTTTCTTTACACATATAGTTGTTCCCAAAGTATATGGACAAACATCTGTAAGTATAATTTCTTTATATTCAGCATTTTTACCTTTTAATGCTGCTTGCACTGCTGCACCCATTGCAACTACTTTATCAGGATTTATAGTTATATATGCTAGTTTTCCAAAAAGCTTGCTGACAAAAGTACGAATTAAAGGAAGTTTTGTAGCTCCTCCAACAAGAATTATAGAATCTATATCTGAAAGCTTTA